>JBDSNK010000284.1:0-5126 GCA_039915385.1 Dokdonella sp. | reverse complement strand
GTTGATTCTATTGGTCGGGGTGACAGGATTCGAACTTGCGACTTCTACCTCCCGAAGGTAGCGCTCTACCAGGCTGAGCTACACCCCGACCGGGACCGCCTTGGCGGGCCGCGAATTCTAGCGGTGCTCCGGCAGCGGCGCAACTGATTCCATGCGTTGGGTTGCTGACGGGTGCGATTCACGCCGGCCGGTGGACGCGCAGCACGGGGCGTGCGCCGCGTCGACAAACGGCGTCGGGTTGGGACGGATGGCCCATCTGTTAATCTACGCGACCACTCTTCCATGCGTCGCAGCGTGTCCGTGACGGCGCCGATCCGAAGGAAATCCATGGCTGTCACACAAGCCCGCACCATGCCCGGCGTGCTCGAGCTGTTGCCGCTCGACCAGGTCGCGTTTCAATCGATGCTCGATGCCATTCGGCGCAACTTCGAACGCTTCGGTTTCCTGCCCATCGAAACGCCGGTGATGGAATTTTCGAATGTTCTCCTGACCAAGGAGGGCGGCGAGACCGAGCGTCAGGTTTACTTCGTGCAATCGACCGGCGCGCTGCAGGCGGCAATTGCGGGCGACGTGCCCGAGCTTGCGCTGCGCTTCGACCTGACCGTGCCGCTTGCGCGCTACGTGGCCGAGCACGAGCACGATCTCGTATTTCCGTTCCGTCGCTACCAGATCCAGCGCGTCTATCGCGGCGAACGCGCGCAGCGCGGGCGGTTCCGCGAGTTTTATCAGTGCGATATCGACGTGGTCGGCAAGGACAGCCTGTCGGTGCGTTACGACGCAGAACTGCCGGCGGTCATCTACAACGTTTTCCGCGACCTCGACATCGGCGCTTTCACGATCCAGATCAACAACCGCAAGCTGATGCGCGGTTGGCTCGAAGGCCTCGGTCTCGTCGATGCCGAGCAGCAAGCCGCGGTGATGCGCGAAGTCGACAAGCTCGACAAGCGCGGTGTCGATGCCGTGCGCGCGACATTGACGAGTGAAGGCTTCAATCTGTCGGCCGATGCCGCCGGAACGTTGCTTGATTTCGTCGCGTATCGTTCAACGTCGCTCGCCGATGCACTGGCCAAGCTCGATGCGCTCGGCGCCGGCAGCGAAGCGCTGGAACAGGGCAGGGCTGAGCTCAAGGACGTGCTGAGTTTGCTCAAGGCATTCGGCGTACCCGAATCGCATTTCGCACTGAACCTGTCGATTGCGCGCGGCCTCGACTACTACACGGGCACGGTCTACGAAACGACCTTGAACGATCACCCGCAGATTGGCTCGATCTGCTCCGGTGGTCGCTACGAAAATCTCGCCAGCCATTACACCAAATCGAAATTGCCTGGTGTCGGCATCTCGATCGGCGCGACGCGACTGTACTGGCAACTGAGAGAAGCCGGCCTGCTCAAGGGCGGCCGCAGCACGGTGCAGACGCTCGTCGCGCAGATGGACGAAAACGAATTGCCGCGCTATCTCGAACTTGCGACCGAATTGCGCGCCGCCGGCATCAACACCGAGGCGGTGATCGAACCCGGCAAGCTGGCCAAACAGTTCAAGTACGCCGACCGCGCGGGCATCCGTTTCGTGCTCGTGCTCGGTCCGGACGAAATCGCGAAAGGTACGGTCACGGTCAAGGATCTGCGCAAACAAGACCAGTTCGAGGTTGCGCGCGTGGAGCTGGCAGAGTCGCTGTGCGTCGAGATTGAACAAGCCGCCGTCATGCGAACAATATAGAGCAATGTAGGAGCGGCTTGAGCCGCGATGCTCGACCTGTCGAGGCGGAAGCATCGCGGCTGAAGCCACTCCCACGAACAAGCATCGCGTATCAAGCGACTCCAAAAAAAAAAGCATCGCGGCTGAAGCCGCTCCTACACTGGTATTGAACGCATGCAGACGATTCGTTTCGACGGCAACAGCCTGACCCGCGAGCAACTGGTCGCGGTTGCGCGCAACGGTGCTCGCGTTGAGCTCGACGAAGCTCAGCTCGCGCATGTGCAGCGTGCGGCGGACTTCCTCGCTGACAAGGTCAGCTGCGGCGAGCCAATCTACGGCGTGACGACCGGCTTCGGCAGCAACGCGGACAAGCTGCTCGGCGCGCATCGTGCGCGCGATGAACTTCCTGGCGGTAATCCAGAACAACGCGAAGGCACCTTGCTCGACGAGCTGCAGCACAACCTCGTAATCACGCATGCGGTCTGCGTTGGCAAGCCGCTCGATGCGAACGTTGTGCGTGCAATGCTCGCGATCCGCATCAATACGCTGATGCGCGGACACTCCGGCATTCGTGTGTCGACACTGCGTGCATTGACCGAGTTGCTCAATCGCGATGTGGTGCCGCTGATCCCGGAGAAGGGATCGGTCGGTGCGAGCGGCGATCTGGCGCCTCTTTCGCATCTGGCGATCGTGCTGCTGGGCGGTGGTGAAGCGTTTGTCCGTGGCCAGCGTATGTCGGGCGCGGAAGCGCTCAAGCAGGCGGGCCTCGCGCCGCTGCGCTTGTCGTTCAAGGAAGGCCTCGCGTTGAACAACGGTACGGCGCAGATGCTTGCATGCGGCGTACTCGCCCTCGATCGCCTCAAGTCGTTGCTGGAGACGGCCGATCTTGCCGCCGCGATGACGCTCGATGCATTTGCCGGCCGCCAAGGCGCGCTGCGCGAGGAGGTGCACGCGTTGCGTCCACATCCGGGCCAGATTGCGACTGCGCGCACCGTGCGCGAGCACCTCGACGGTTCGACGCTCGCTGATATTCCTTACCATCTCGTGCCGCGTTTCCGCACCTGGCTCGCCGATTCCTGGAGCGACCCGGAAGACCAGAAACAGCATTTCGATATCGCCTGGGACTACGTGCCGCCGAGCCAGCGTCATGGTCGCGAGACGTTCTATTCGCGCTTCCTGCCGTTCAAGGGCGGCAAGAAGCACCAGCCGCAGGATGCGTATTGCTTGCGCTGCATGCCGCAGGTGCACGGGGCAGTACGTGATGCCTACGATCAGGCCTGTCGCGTGTTCGACATCGAGTTGAATGCGGTTACCGACAATCCGCTGATCTTCCCCGATTTACAGGGACGTGCGAGTGCCGCGGGCGCAGGAAGCGCAGGAGCGGCGGATGCTGTCGATGCGCAAGTGATTGAGGATCAGGTGATTTCGGCCGGTCATTTCCACGGCATGCCGCTCGCGCTTGCAATGAGCTACGTGAAGGCCGCAATCCCGGTGCTCGCCTCGATTTCGGAGCGCCGTCTCAACAAGCTCGTCGATCCGGCCAACAACGATGGCCTGCCCGCGTTCCTGATCGGCAACGAGGATGCGACGGACTCGGGTTTCATGATCGTGCAGTACACCGCTGCGGCGCTCGTCAACGACCTCGCCACGCGTGCGCACCCGGCATCTGTGTATTCGATCCCGACCAGCGCGAACGCCGAAGACCATGTTTCAATGGGCGCGAATGAAGCACGTCACGTGCTCGAAATGACCGAGGATCTTGGCTACGTGCTCGCGATGGAGCTCTACACCGCCGCACAGGCGCTCGACTACCGGCAGAACATGCTCAATGCCGCGCGCCGTCTCGCCCAGCGCGGCGACTGGCGCGCGCTTGCATCGAAGATTACCAACGCACCGGACGCCAGCCATCCGTCACGCGCGCAATTTGAAACCGAAGTGCAAGCGCTCGCGAAGTCGCTCGCCGAGGCCGGCGATTTCCATGCCGGTTCAGCGGTCGCGCGCGCGCACGCAAAGATCCGCGAGCGCATCGCGTTCATGTCGCGCGACAGAGCGATGGATGGCGAAGTGCGTGCGATGTGCGAGCTGGTCGCCAGCGACATTCTTCTGGCTGGCCACTGACAAGTGCCCGCCAACACGTCAGCGTCGATGTGGGAGAGGTTTGCGCATGCGCTCACCATTGTTTTGACGATGTGCGTTTTTGCTGCCTGCATGATGGTGCTTCTTGGTGTGCAGCAACTTTCACGCAGCGATTGGCCACTACCGTTGCTCTTGCTGCCGCTTTGGCCAGCGGTAGTTCTCGTGCATGAGCTGGGTCACGTCATGGCAGCGTCTTTTTCGGGCTCGACGATTCTGGGGATGTCGGTCGGGCCGCTCTGGTTGCAAAGACGCCGCCATGGGATTCGATTTCGATGGACTCGTCAACCTAGGAACGTCGGGGGCATGGCAATGGCCGTCCCCGATTTTTCTACGACTTCGGCAAATGTCAGACAGCAGATGCTCTGGTTTATAGCCGGAGGGCCACTTGCGAATCTGCTAGTGGCGGTTGCGCTGCTGGCGTGGGCATGGCCGAAACACGGACGTTGGGACGAGATGGTGCCCGCCGTTGTCTTTGTGTTCGCTCTACTCAATTTGCTCACCGGTTTTGTCAATCTGCTACCGCGAAAGCTGCTTCGGGCAACGGATGGCGCGCAGCTCGCCGCCTGGTGGACAAATTCGCCCCTTGTAGTTGTGCAGTCCAGGATCCTGAGGATGTATGCGCTTTCCTTGCGCGGCGTTTGTGCATCGGAGTTGGCGGCGGAAGACATTGCCGAACTGGAAACCAGCGATATGGTTGGTGTCCGCCTTTTTGGAAGCTACATCGCGTTGCGCGCTGCACAACAGCGCGCCGACGCGCAGGCTTTCGCGGCGATAATGCAGCGCTGCCGAGAAACTGTCGTTGTGCTGGATCAGACGACGTATTTCTCGATTCGAGGCCTTTGGACGCTTTGTCTCGTCGAAGAAGCGTTCGAGCAGCTCTGTGCCGGCAATGCTTTCGGTGATGAAATCGATGGCGTCGTGCTGAAAACCTTGCCCAAATATTTCTCGTGTCGTTTGTCGGCTGCGCGCGCACGGGCTGAGGGCGACGTGCAGTGCTGGGCCAGCTGGATGCGGAAAGCCGCGCGCGATGCCGACGGCGTTTTTGATATCGCTACGCGCATTGAAGAACCGCGACTGCTCGCGCGTATCGCGAAACCGTTGGACCGCCCTGTCATTCCAGTAGGGGCCTGATGCCAGGAATTGAGCTGTTGAGGCAGTGCCCACTGCCTCGTCCGTCGAATTCCGTGATGGTTAGTAGTTCAAGCCTTGGCGTCAGATTCCCTCGAAGTCGTCTGCAAAGATCACATCATTGGGCTGTTGTGTGGCACGACACGCCGCGCCACCGGCTTCGAGCT
>JBDSNK010000268.1:0-5554 GCA_039915385.1 Dokdonella sp. | reverse complement strand
CGTGCAATGGCGATCATCCTCGGCGTGGTCATCTTCGCGTTGCTCTGCATCACCGCACTCGGCATCGTCGGCATGGCCAGTTTCTGGGTCGCGCAGCGCACGCGCCAGATTGGTACGCGGCGTGCGCTGGGTGCCACCCGTTTCGACATCCTGCGCTATTTCCAGACGGAGAATTTCATCATCACCACGATGGGTCTGATCGCCGGAGGCATCCTCGCCTACGCCTTCAGCCTGTGGCTGATGCAGACCTACCAATCGCCGCGACTGCCTTGGTACTACGTGCCGATCGGCTTCGTCTGTCTGTGGGTGCTCGGCCAGTTGGCCGTGCTCGGCCCCGCGTTGCGCGCGTCGCGAGTGCCACCGGCGGTGGCCACGCGCAGCGTCTGATCGAAACCGCTTCATTGGGGATGCGGGTTGCGGCGGTCGCCGCAGCCTGCATGAACCAACCACCGTTTTCCAGCCATCGTCGCGTACTGACTTTCAGCACTGTGCGCTCAGGGTGTGTCCATAGAGAGTGTGCATTCTGATTCAACCCACAAAGGAAGCCGAATGACTCCCCCAACGATCAAGCCATTGATCTTTGCCATCGCTGCTGCCTGCAGCTTCGCGGTCCACGCAGGGCCTGCCGCCGACGTGTCAACACGCGTCAAGGTGCTGAACGACCTGCTTGCCGAGCAATGGCAGTATCAGTTGAAGGAGTCGCCGGAGTTCGCGACGATTCTAGGTGATCTGCGCTACAACGATAAATGGAGCGATGGGTCGCTCGCGCACACCGGACAGCAAAAAAAGGATGCGCAGGCATTCCTCAAGCGCTTCGAGGCGATCGACACGCACGGATTCGCCGACAGCGACAAGCTCAACCAGGAATTGATGGTGCGCCAGCTCAAAGACGGCCTGCGCAGCCTTGACCTCAAGTTGAACGAGATGCCGTTGGACCAAATGGGTGGCGCGCACCTCGCGCTGGCGGGCTTCGTCAGCTCGATTCCGTTTGAGAACACCAAGGAATACGACGACTACCTCGCGCGTCTGCATGCGGTGCCGAAGTTGCTCGCCGACGTCACCGACATCGCCCGGCAAGGGTTGCGCGATGGCCTGATGCCACCGAAGTACCTGCTTGAAAAAGTGGTCGTGCAAATCGACAGCATTGCCAAGCCGGCGGGCGCGGACAGTTCCTTCGCCGAATCGCTCAAGCATTTTCCCGACAGCGTACCCGAGGCCGAACGCAAGCGCCTGCACGATGCGATCGTCTCGGCGATCGACACTGAAGTGCGTCCTGCGTATCGCAAGCTCGGTGAGTTCGTTGCCAAGGATTATGCTCCGCACGGCCGCACCGAGCCGGGCCTGTGGAAGCTGCCCAACGGCGACGCGATCTATCGCTTCGATGTCGAGCAGATGACGACGACGACGAAGACGCCGGCCGAACTGCATGCGCTCGGTCTGACCGAAGTCGCGCGTATCGAAGATGAGATGACGAAGATCGCCAAGGCGCAGGGCTTTGCCGACCTCGCCGCGTTCCGTGCGTCGTTGGCAACGAATCCGAAGACCCACGCGACCTCGCGCGAGGACATCCTCAATCGCTACCGCGGCTACATTGCACAGATGCAGCCGGAACTGCCGAAGTTGTTCGGCTTGTTGCCAAAAACCAAGGTCGAAGTGGTGCAGGACGAGGAATTCCGCGAGAAGGAAGCGTCGGCCGCCGAATACCACCAGGGCACACCGGATGGCTCGCGCCCGGGCAAGGTCTACATCAACACCGGCGACTTCGCCAATCGCAGCACGCTGACGATCGAATCGACTGCCTATCATGAGGCGATCCCGGGCCACCACATGCAAATCTCGATCGCGCAGACGCTGCCCGCGTTGCCGCCGTTCCGCCAGCAGGCCGGGTATACGGCGTATATCGAGGGTTGGGCGCTGTATTCGGAACAACTGGGCAAGGACATCGGCTTCTACAAGGACCCGCTATCCGACTATGGACGCCTGGCAGACGAGTTGCTGCGCGCCGACCGCCTCGTCCTCGACACCGGCGTGCATTTCAAGCACTGGACACGTCAGCAGATGGTCGATTTCTTCCACGCTCATTCGAGCGAGGATGAGCCGAATGTGCAGTCCGAGACCGATCGCTACATCGTCTCGCCGGGCCAGGCCCTCGCGTACAAGGTGGGTCAGTTGAAGATCCTCGAACTGCGTGCGCGCGCGAAAAAGGAATTGGGCGACAAGTTCGACATTCGCGGCTTCCACGATCGCGTGCTCGATGGCGGCGCGTTGCCGCTCGACGTGCTCGACGCGCGCGTCACCGAATGGATCGCCTCGGTCAAGGACGCCAAGCCGGCCGCGCACGCACCGTAGCCGAACCGGTGTCGCAGATGGGCGCGGCTGCAATGTCGCGCCCGATCTGCAACCATTGGGCATCGCGCCGCATCCAAGCGGCGCATGCGCGAACAAGAGCCCACCACACAAATGATGCGCACGGTCCTGGTGATCGACGACAACCCCGCGGTCGGCACCGCGCTTGATCTGCTATTCAGTCTGCGCGAGATCCGCACCGTGATTGCGAGCTCGCCGGACGAGGGCATGGATGTGCTTGCGCGCGAGCCGATCGATCTCGTCGTGCAGGACATGAATTTCAGCACCGACACGACCTCGGGCGAGGAAGGTGTCGCGCTGTTCCGCGCGATCCGCGACCGCCATGCGGACCTGCCGATCGTGCTGCTCACGGGGTGGACGCGCCTGGAAACCGCGATTGAACTGGTCAAGGCTGGCGCGGCCGACTACCTCGCCAAGCCGTGGGATGATCACAAGTTGTCCGCGACGGTCGAAAACCTGCTCGAGCTTTCCGAGGCGACGCGCGAAGTCGCGCGTTTCCGCGATGAACGCCGGCGCCGGCGCAAGTCGCTGGATGCGAAGTACGACTTGCGCGGCATCGTGTTTGCGTCGGCAGCGACCGAACGCGTGGTCGAGCTCGCTTGCCAGGTTGCACGTGCCGACATACCGGTGTTGATTACCGGTCCGAACGGTGCGGGAAAGGAACGTATCGCCGACATCATCCAGGCCAACTCTGCCGTCAAGGGCGGTCCGTTCGTGACCGTCAATTGCGGAGCGCTGCCATCGGAGTTGATCGAAGCAGAATTGTTCGGCGCCGAGCCGGGTGCGTACACCGGCGCCTCGAGTCGCGCACGCGAGGGACGCTTCGAGATTGCCGACGGCGGCACCTTGTTTCTCGACGAGATCGGCAACCTGCCTCTGGCTGGACAGGCGAAACTCCTGCGCGTGCTCGAAAGCGGCCAGTTCGAGCGCATCGGTTCTAGCAAGACGCGCAAGGTCAAGGTGCGCGTGATCAGCGCAACCAATGCCGACGTGCCGGCGATGATCCGCGATGGTCGCTTCCGCGAGGATCTGCTGTACCGGCTCAACGTGATCGAATTGCGCATGCCGTCGTTGGCCGAACGCAGCGAAGACATCGTGCCACTGGCCGAACATTTCCTCGATGGCGCCGCCGTACTTGACGACAGCGCACGTGGAGCCCTGGTCGGTCACGCGTGGCCCGGCAACGTGCGTGAACTCAAGAATGCTATCCAGCGTGCGGCCCTGCTGTGCACGGGCGGTGTAATCAGCGCGCGCGACCTCGGTCTGGTTGCGGTGCGCGCCGGCAATGGCCGCATCGCAGCCGAAGCCGAGCCCGATCGCGAGATGATCGAGGCGGCGTTGAAGGCGGCGCGCGGCGTCATCAGCCAAGCGGCGGCCGAACTTGGCCTGTCGCGCCAGGCGCTGTACCGGCGCATGGACAAGCTGGGGATAGAGCCGGGAACAGGGAACAGGGAATCGCTATAGGCCTTGCAATTGCCCGTTGATTTCCGCGGAAGTTTCGACGTCCCAGCGAATGCGCGAGCGCGTCGACCTTTTGCGCAATGACCCTGTTGACACCGGATCCCGCGATTCATCGGGACGTCGAGCATATATTCTTCTCCCGAATCCCGAATCCCGAATCCCGAATCCCGAATCCCGAATCCCGAATCCCGGCTCCATGCGCCTGATCTCGCTCGAAGGAAAACTGACCGCCGCGCTGTGCGTCGTCATGGTCGCTGCCGCTGCGCTTGCTGCGTGGGCCACGATCTGGCTCGCCTCGCCGTGGCTCGGTGCAGGCGCGGCGGTGCTCGCGCTCGCGCTGCCTGGGATGATCTTCGCGCGCGCGCTGGCACGGCCGGTGGCAGCGCTGATTCGCGCTTTGTCCGGCAGTGTCGTCGCATTCCGCGACGGCGATTTCAGTTTCTCGATTGGCGGCAGGCGTGGCGACGAAGTCGGCGACCTGGTCGATGCGCACAACGAACTGGGTAACGTGCTGCGCGAGCAGCGCCAGCATCTGTACGAGCGCGAGCTCTTGCTCGATACGGTCGTGCAGAACACGCCCACGGCGTTGATCCTGGTCGAAGAGCAAGGGCACGTCGTGTATGCGAACCTCGCTGCACGGCAGCTGCTCAACGGTGGCCGGCCGCTGAACGGCGAACGCTTCGAGGAGATCGTCGCGACGGCGCCCGCGCCGCTCGCACGCGCGATCGCCAGCGATGTCGATAGTCTCTTCAGCGTGCCCTTCGAGCAGGAAGAAGAAACCTTTCATCTGTCGCAGCGCGCGTTCAAGTTGCAGGGCAGGGCACATCGGCTGTACCAGTTGAAACGTCTGACGCGCGAGCTGGCGCGGCAGGAAGTGGCGACGTGGAAGAAAGTGATCCGCGTTATCAGCCACGAATTGAACAATTCGCTGGCGCCGATCCGCTCGCTGTCGCACTCGGGGCGCGAACTGGCCCGCCTCGGCGACATGGCGCGTCTTGCCGTCGTGTTCGATACGATCGAGGAACGCACGAGGCACCTGGAAGGATTCATCCAGGGCTATGCGCGTTTTGCCAAGCTGCCGTTGCCGCGCAAGGAGACCATCGAGTGGGCGCCGTTTGTCGATGCTCTTTCGCGCAACTATGCCTTCAAGTTGGCGGGCCAGTTGCCGGTCGTGCCCGGCTGGTTCGATCGCGCGCAGGTCGAGCAGGTGCTGATCAATCTGCTCAAGAACGCGCACGAGGCGGGTGGTGCGAGTGATGCGGTCGAGCTCGCGGTCGCGTTGCATGGCCGCGAACTGCGCATTGAGGTGGCCGACCGCGGCAGTGGCATGAGCGAGACCGTGCTCGCGAATGCGTTGCTGCCCTTTTACTCGACCAAGCGCAGCGGCTCCGGACTCGGCCTTGCGCTCGCGCGCGAGATTGCCGAGGCACATGGTGGTCGCGTGCAGCTGGCGAATCGTCGCGAGGGTGGCCTCGCGGTGACCCTGGCGCTGCCGCAGGTGGAAACCGCAGCGAAGTCCTGATGCGCCCTGCCGTCAACGGTCCGACGTCCGCAACGCATATACTCAGCGTATTGGAAGCCACCCTTGCAGGAGAGACGTCATGGGAATGTATCTGCCGATCATCGTCATCATCGTCGCGGTGATCATGCTGTCCAAGCTCGTGCGCATCGTGCCGCAGGGGTTTGAATGGACCGTCGAACGTTGGGGCAAGTACACGCACACGCT
>JBDSNK010000208.1:0-5086 GCA_039915385.1 Dokdonella sp. | reverse complement strand
CGCTGCTGCGACCGAGGACACGGCGAAGACCGCCGTGAGCGCGAGTGCGAACGATGCAACGAAGCGGATGCCAATCATTGAATGGACTCCAGTCGATGAAACCAATGTACGCTCAATTGCGGGTTATTACACGAGACCCTGCTGCATCATTCCCGGCCCGGCAATCACTCGAAGCCGTCGGCGAAGA
This sequence comes from Dokdonella sp., assembly GCA_039915385.1. Taxonomy (GTDB): domain Bacteria; phylum Pseudomonadota; class Gammaproteobacteria; order Xanthomonadales; family Rhodanobacteraceae; genus Dokdonella_A. Next base: position 4,899 of record JBDSNK010000208.1, on the reverse strand, counting down.
TGGCATCACCTGACCCGGCCCAGACGGGACCACTGTCGGTAACGCTGATGCCTTGCACCGAGTCGATTAGCGGCTGGCTCACGCCGCTGCCGATCTTGACGCTGCCGCCCGCCGAGGTCATGCCCTTGTTGACGCGTATCGTGGCGCTGCCCAACTGCGGGTCCGTCAGCACGATATCCCAGTAGGTACCGCCGTCGACCAGGCTGGCCGCGAGGTTGGCCTCGCTGCCATCGCGCGGATGCAGGACATTGATGAAGTAGCTGTCCGCGCTGCCGCTGCTGTCGATCTCCAAACGCGTCTGACCGATGCGCGTGTCGCCCGACGGTACCTGTTTCTCGTTGACCACTCGATAGACCGGAGACGCCGGCAACAGCGTGCGCAGTTGCAGCGCCTGGTCGCCGTAGTTGCCGACCGCCATGCCTGCACTTAGCGTCGGTGCATTGAAGAAATGCGTGATGAAGGTCTTGCGCACCTGGGTCGCGCTCAGATGCGCGAGCGGATAGTCCGGATTCGTGTAGACCGGCTGCAACGAATCGCTGCTTGCGCGTGTACGGTCGACGATCACCAACGCGCGCAATCCGCGCAGGAAAATGAATTCGCGGATCGCCACCTCGGCGTAGGGCCAGTCGTAGCGCGCCGGCTGTGTCGCGAAGCGCGCGCGGTAGGCTTGACTCAAATCGACTGCAGCAAACGAAAAATCCGGGCGCGTTTGCATGCGTATCACTTGCGGCAGACCGTCCGGATTGTCGCTGCCGGGCTGGCGCGGCGGCAGCGATTCCCAGTACAGCTCGGAGCGCCCTTCGAACAGCAGGGTATTGTGCGCTTCGGGCTGTTCGGTGCCCTTGATCACATTGTCGAAACCTAGAAGGTTGTCGACATATCCGGTTGTCTCGCGGCTCAGCCAGCGGCCCTTGCGCCACAGCTGGAAGCTGCCGATATCCAGGTGCGCATGCCCGGTGCCGAAAGGAAGCCCAAGCTGAAAGGCCATGACCGTCGCATTCGCAGACCAGTCCGAGCGCATGTACATCCAGCCGGCGCCGGGCGCGTAATAGTCCAGCGGCAATGTGGAGAAAGACCCGATTGCACCCGGCGCGCTGGCTGTCGCGCGCACGTGCCATTCCGGCGTCAGCCCCGTTTCCTGCAGCAGTGCACGCGCGTATCCGGCCCAGGGCGTGGAAGGACCGCGGTCGATTCCGGCTTGCAGGTAGTCTGCGCTTTCGTTCTGATAGCCCGCCGAACCGCCGTCGACGAAGAATTCGTCGTCGTTGAACGGGAAACGCTCGAAGGACGTCTGGCTGGTGTCGCGCAGATAGGTCGGCGCCGGCAGTGTGGAATAGATCTGGTTGTACAACTCATCGCGAAAGAAATTCGACGACGCAAAGGGCGCGCCGCCGAAATCCAGCGCGGAGCGGAATGCAATGGTCGGATAGTCGATCAGATAGTTCCCGTACTGCGTGCCCTCCGGCGCGACACCACCAAAGCCCCAACGCTGGTTCCAGGCGCCGAACCACTGATCGTTGCGTACGTCGAGCGCGTGATTGATGAAACTTTGCGCCTGCGCGTTGTCGTGAAAACTTGCGATGCCCCACATCAATCCGAGGCGCAGGTAGCCCCAGAAATAATTGTTCGCTTCCATCCCCTGACCACCCCAGGACTTGGCATTCAACGCGCCGATGAATTCATTCCAGCGCGCAATCAGCGTGCTCTTTTGACTCGGTGTAAGAAAGCCGTTGCACCAGTCGTACATCAGCATCGCGTCTTCGCCGAACCAGCGCGCCTCGTCGCTGGCGGTGATCGGCGTACCATCGTTGTTGAGCAGACGCGGCACGTAATCCATGAGCCAGTTGACCGGCGCTGTGCAGTCCGCAGCGGTGCCCGTCATCAGGTAGTGCAGCGCATGCAAGCGCACGTCGGCCGGATTGGTATTGGGTGGCGGATCCAGCGCCGGCGCTGCGAACGAATGCGTGGTGAAATAGCTCTGCGCCTGACTCACGCGCCCCGGTGCGCCGAACCATAAACGCGGATGCGTGGTCGGAATGGTCAGATTCGCAGCGTGCGCGCACGCGACGACGCTCAAGCCGAGCGCGAACAGCACCAGGCGACTGGTTTTCAGAAAGGCTGACACCGTGTTTTTCCCCGCTATATGAGTCGCCGTCCCCGAACGGCATGGCCGCGATCATGCGGCGCGCCGGGGCAATCTGTCCGTGATCGGGACCACGTTAGCTGAATTCGCGGGGCCGCTCACGCAGGAATGCGTTCGGATCTCGCAGCAATGGCCGATCGCTTCTCCCTTTGGCGACGTCGGAATTCGGCCGCGCGTGCGACCCCCGCCAACCCATCAACAAATGTACCTGCCCCTGGTGCGCCGCCTCACGCGATGGGTATGGTGGGCTTAAGCCCACCCTACGCAACGTCGCAATCCTGGATTGGACGACTACTTGATTTCGCGAGCTTCCTGTGGCCAACCGCAGGCTTCCGCGAGCTTGCCGGCCCAATGTCTTGCCGCTTGTTCGTCGGACACTTCGATCACGGCGAATCCGCCAAGGAACTGGGGATTGCGGACGTATGGCCCGTCGGTGAATGTCAGCGTGCCGCTGGTGGCATCCGCTGTGAACGCCGCATCCGGGTCCTCCACCAGTCCTCCGGCGAACACATAGACGCCAGCCGCCTTCATCTCGCCCACGACCGCCTTTGCGAGCGGACCGCGCGACTTGAACCACGCGTCGGTGTGTTCGCCGACCCACGCTTGATTGAAGTAGATGATGTACTTGCTCATGTCATGCCTCGCAGCCACGCAGCCGCGTTGGCTGCCTTTATCATCTTGACGAACGAGCGTAGCCCGGATCGACAAAAGCGGGCGGATGACGGTGTCAGGAGCCACTCGCGATCCGGCACCTCATCCAACGCGATAGTGATCGCATGCCGCTGCACGGGTGGCAAATACTAGAGAGTTCCTCGCCCCGGCAAAAAGTCTCTTTGTCCAATCTCATCTTTTGCGACACGTCCCTGTTCCAATACTTCCATGCCGCGAGGCATGGGTCCGACCGCCACCGGGTGGTCGGGCAATCAAGTGGAGAAGTAAATCATGACGTTCGCAACTGTTTCGCTGTCCTTCACCGATGCCCAGCTCAGCGCCATCGATGCCGCGTTGAACGATCTGGAAACGCAATTCTCCGGACTCGTCGGCCTGACCATCGACGAACGAAAATCGCTGATGAAGATGGGCAACAAGTCCGAAGCGTTCTGCCGACAGACGATGTCCCTGCTTGCGCAGAACCCGCGGCTCGTCCCGGCCAGCGTGCCGGTGGTCGACTCGCAGCAACTCCTCGGCGCGGTGGACCAGTTGCGTCCACGCATGCAGCGACTGCAGCGGCTGGGAGAGCGCGTGACGGATACGGAAATGGCAGCTGGATCGGCCGTCATGCGGACCGCACTGCAGGGCTATGCGCTCCTCAAGGTGTCGGGCCAGAACCAGGGCCTGGTAGCCCTGCGTGAAACCATCGGCACGCGCTTCTCGCGCAAACCGCGGGTTGTGGAGGCGAAGGCGGCCTGACCGCCCCGCCTTTTCCCTGACGATGGGGACGACGAAGCCGCAGCAATGCGGCTTTTTTGTTACGCGTAGATTCTCTCTTTCGAATCGCTTGCCGCGGACGCACCGGCGAGCGGTGCTTCATTGCGAAACGCGACCGCGCGATTCTCGCTGGCGACGCAAATACCTTGACCTTTTGGCGATCAACACTGGATCGTTGCGCTTGAGGCGTGGCTGGTCGCGCTCCGCACTCGAATGTCCAGGCTTCGCGTCCGACATGTCACTCTCCGCACTCGATCGACCGGGCAACGAACCCGATATGCCGAGCCCGACATCCGATCGTCCACTGCTGGAACCTGGCCGATCGAGCCGCGGGCTCGACGCGTCACGATAAATCGGCCAATGTTCGAGCCCTGCGAGCGATCGTCCACGTAAAGACTGCAAAGCGAGGCGCACGAAACATCGCGTGCGTTGATCAAGCCACGGGCAAGCATGCGGCATCCACGACTTGCACAGCCGCGTCTAGCGGTCATCGATCGGCGACAGGCATGCAAAGCCAGCGATCGCTGCGAAGCGCGGAACCTTTCCCCCGTTTTCCAAAAATCAAACCTGATCCCGTTTCGCCCGCGTTACGATGCCGACCCCACGCCGCATCCTGCAGAAGAACCTTGAAGGCCCGCCAATTTCACCACTCTCCGGCGGCATGAGCAGGACGTCGCGCGGAGCCGTCAGCGGGGCTCCGGAGGGGACCGAGCGCGCGCACCGCAGGACGGCCGTACTGGTGACCGTGCTGGTGCATGTGTTGCTCGTACTGCTGGTGATGCCGCCGCCTCCACCGATCGCCACGTCCATGCCGCAGGGCGGATCGGGCGGCAGCAGGATGCAAGTGACGCTCGTCGACGAGACGCTCAGTTCGCCGCCGCCCGAGCCTGAGCCAGCGATGCGCAAGCCTGTTTCCCGCAAGAAGCCCAAGACATCGCATGCAATCACGCGCCCGCTGTCCACGCCGGTCGCAGAGGCCACCCTCCCCATGCCTCGCGAGGAGACCGACACATCCGACACGCCGGCCGTAGCGCCCACCAGCGAGGCCGAACCGCCCGCGGCGCCGCGCGAAACCGTGCAACGCCCGGCGCATGTGCGGGGACAGCCACCCGGCATGCCCGCCCCGGATGACAACGCCCGCGCAAGCGCGGCGTTGGCCGCCAAGCTCGGCAGCAACCAAGGGCAAAGCAACACCGCGGCGCCCGTCGGACCCAACATGGAAATGGACGGCTTCCACGTGTACTACGACCTGTTCAACGAAAACCGGTTGCGCGCCTGGCGCGACCAGGGCATGACCGAACTCTTTCTTCCGTTGCCCGGCACGCTGC
>JBDSNK010000106.1:0-18943 GCA_039915385.1 Dokdonella sp. | reverse complement strand
CACGACGGGCGCGAGCCGCAAAGGCTGTCCGATACGCCAGCCGACCAGCGCAAAATAAAGCGCGTCGAACAGCAACATGGCCGCGTAGCCGACGCCGGACAGCACGTCGATCGTCGCGCGGCCGATGTCTGCAAGCGGGCGCGCAATCGCGTTCACGCGAGCGCGATCACCGCGTCGGGCGTCGCCACGATCAGGAACACGCGGTCGAGTCGCGCCAGTTCGAGTACCGCGCGCACCGCATCGCTGATCGCAACCAGCGCAAAACGGCCGCCGCGCGTTCGCGCATTCTGGAAACCCTCGACAAGGGCAGCGATACCTGACGAATCGATGTAACTGACTTCGGACAGGTCAACGCCGACTGGCTCGTCGCCATTGATCGCATCGAGCACCGCACGCCGCACTTGTTGCGACCAGGACAGGTCGACTTCACCGCTGAGCCGGATCAGCACATAGCCCTCGCGGGCTTCGCTGGCGACACCATTTACGATATTCATGCTTCGTTGGCCTCTTCGCTTCCCGGATCACCCATTCGCTTGCGCAGGAGCAGGCGATTGCCATGTTCGCTTGTGAGCGGTTCGATGCACCAATCGTCCATGACTTCGTCGATCAATGCGATGCCGAAACCGCCGCAGCGGCATTCGCCGAGCGGCTTTGGCTTCAGCACGGCGGGATCGACGCGCGGTGCCGAATCGCTGAGCTCGAACGTGAGCATCGAACTCGCATGCAGGATACGCAAGCCGATATCGCCCTTGCGATCCGGCCCGTACGCGTGGCGAATGATATTCGCAGAAGCTTCATCGACGGCCAGCACCAGACGATCTCGAAGCTGCGGTTCGACATGCAGCCCGTCGAGCGCCTGGCGCATCGCGCTGCGCAAGCCACGCAGCGCATCGGCTTGTGCAGGAATTCGCATATCGAGCACGACATCGGGCGTGTCAGCGCGCGAGGCCTCGACCAGCAGCAGGGTCGTGTCGTCGACCAGCCGCAGTTTCTTCAGGTCCGCGAGCAAACCGCGCAGGCGTGCGTGCGGCGACGACTGCGCGTGGCGTTTGATCAGATCGCGCACGCCGGCATTGCCGATCGGCTGGCCGGCATCGTCGCGCACATCGGTTGCGCCGTCAGAGAATGCATACAAGGTTCCGCCGTCGAGTGCGACCTCGTGCTGCTCGAACACGAGACCGGGAATGATGCCGAGCGGAGGACCGCCCGAGCCGTAGTCGGTGTATTCGCCGGCCCGGTGCACGATGACGGGGGGGAATCCGGCGCCGGCGAATTGCACCTTCGTCGCCGTGCGATCGCAGTAACCGACCAGGGCGCAGACGAAGCGACCTTCCTGGCTGGTTTCGCACAGCTCGTCGTTCGCGCGTGCGAGCCAGGCGGAGGGTTCGAGCCCGTCCTTGCCAGCCCAGCGCAACAGACTCGCGGTGCGCACCATCAGCAGGGACGCATCGAGGCCTTTGCCCGAAATGTCGCCGACGAGGAAACCGACACGTCCATCGGCGAGCTCGAAATAGTCGTAGAAATCGCCGGAGATCTCGTGCGCAGGGCGATTGACGCCAATGACCGGGAAGTTGTCGCGGCGACGCTTGGGCAGCAGGGACTTCTGCAAACGACGCGCAAGGTCGAATTCACGTTTCAGGCGCTGCTGTTCGAGCAGGTCGCCGGCCATCCGCGCGTTGTTGATTGCGAGCGCAGCAGGCGCAGCGATGATGCCGAGCAGCTCCGCGTCGGCAGCACTGAACGGAGCGCCATCACGGCGATTGACGATTTCCAGAGCCCCGATCGGACCATTGGCGGTCGCCAGCGGCGCGCAGACGAGGCTGCGGGTTATGAAGCCGCTGTCGTCGTCGGCGGCACGCCAGACGCGTGCGTCGGTAGCCGCATCGGCGACGATCTGGGTTGTGTTTTCGGCGACGGCGCGGCCGACCACGCCCTGCCCCACCGCGAGGCGTGAGCCGGTAATGTCGACCGGCCCGACGCAGATGCGGCAATCGAGCACTCCGGTTTCGGGGTCGAGCAAAAACAGCGAAGCCGCCTCGGCTTGCATGAAATCGGCGACGCGGTTGACCGTTTCGGACAGGGTCTTGCGCAGGTCGAGCGACACCGCGAGCGCGCGCGACAGATCCGCCAGGAAGGCGAGCGTGTCGCCTTCACGCCGGTGCGCGCCGTGCGTCGCACCCGCGGGATGCGGTCGGGACGCCGCGGTGCGCGCGGCCGCCTTCATTCCGGTTCACGGCGAGAGCCGCGCAGTGCGCGCGCGCTGCGCTTCATGCGCAGGCCCCAGAGGGTCATGACCGGGCCGGACAACACGTACAACGTCGTGAGCAGGAGCACCACGCGCGGCGGATCGACGGCCAGCGCGACGAGGATCAACATCGCGGCCGGAATCCAGATGAAGGGCACGCGATCGGATTTTGGCCACGCCTTGAAACTGAAATAGCGTACGCGGCTGACCATCAGCAGGCCCGCGACGATGGCGACGACCGGTGTCACGAAGTCCATGTTGCTCGCGTTGAAACCGAACAAGCCCTTGTCTTCGATCGCCCACACGAAGGACATGCACAGGGCGGCTGCCGCAGGACTCGCCAGGCCCTGGAAATAGCGCTTGTCGGCGACCCCGACCTGGGTATTGAAGCGCGCCAGGCGCAACGCGGCGCAGGCGGCGTAGATGAACGCCGCTGCCCAGCCCAACTTGCCCCAGCCCGAACCGTACGCCTTCAACGCCGACAGCGACCAGGTGTACAGGACCAGCGACGGAGCCAGCCCGAAGCTCACCAGATCGGAGAGCGAGTCGTATTGCACGCCGAAGTCACTCTGCGTGCCGGTCAGGCGCGCCACGCGGCCATCCAGGCCATCGAGAATGGCGGCCACGAACACGGCGATCGCCGCATCCGTGTAGCGGCCTCCTATGCCGGAGACAATCGCAAAATAGCCAGCAAACATCGCACCCGTTGTCAGCAGGTTGGGCAGCAGGTAAATGCCGCGCGGCGGCTTGCGTGCGCCGGTCGAAGTTTCGTCCATACTCGAGCCGTGGCAAGGGTGGGAGACGGTTCGAGAGTGTACCGTGATACACACTACCGGCGTTTTCCGCTTGTGTCCGGGCTCGACTGGTGCTATCCAGTCGGCCATACGGCGTGCCGCCTGTGGGCACCTGCAAGAACGCGAAGGTCTATCAATGAAGCTCAAATGGCTACTGCTCGCCCTCCTGATCGTCGGCCTCCCGGCTGCCGCTGGCGAAATGTATTCCTGGACGGATGCAAACGGCGTCAAGCACTTTTCCGACTCGCCGCCTCCGGCCAGCGTGACCAAGGCGCAGAAACTCAAGCTCAAGGGTGGTGTCACCACCGGCGATGCGACTGAAGACGCGACGCAGAAAGAACAGGCAGCGAAGAATTCAGGCCCCGCCCTTGCCGCCGCCGCAGGCTATGCCCCCGAAGACATCAAGCACAATTGCGAAATCGCGCGCAAGAACCAGACCACGCTCGACAGCCAGAAGCCGGCGCTCGACGCAGAGGGCTACCCGGTCGATCTGGACGCGGCCAAGAGCCATCAGGCTTTGATCGACAAGGCAGCGCAACAGGTCAAGCTGTTCTGCTCCAACTGAAGTCGATCGCATCTGGCGGCGTGCCGCGGCACTAGTCCGCGCACTCGCCGCGGCACAGCTACGCCGGCCGCCGTCCCCCGACAGCCCACGCACAGGTCAGCACGCGCGACCTGCCCCCGCTTGCACGCCGCTGCTAGAATCGCCGGTTCCGTGCCAAGTCGATGGAACCCCATGCGCCTTTCCCGCTTTCACCTCGCGACCGTCAAGGAAGTTCCCGCCGACGCGGAAATCGCAAGCCATCGGCTGATGCTGCGCGCCGGCATGATCCGCAAGCTGGCTGCCGGTATCTACACCTGGTCACCGCTCGGTTTGCGCGTCCTCAGCAAGGTCGCGAACGTGGTCCGCGAGGAAATGAATCGCGCCGGCGCCGTCGAGTTGCTGATGCCGTCGATCCAACCGCGCGAACTGTGGGATGAAACCGGGCGCTGGGAGAAATTCGGTGGCCAGTTGCTGAAAATCAAGGATCGCAAGGAAGCGGCCTATTGCTATGGCCCGACGCACGAGGAGGTCATTACCGATTTCGCACGCAACGAGCTCAATAGCTACAAGCAGCTGCCGGTCAATTTCTATCAGATTCAGACCAAGTTTCGCGACGAGATACGTCCGCGTTTCGGCGTGATGCGAGCACGCGAATTCCTGATGAAGGATGCATACTCGTTTCATCTGAGCCAGGATTGTCTGGCGCGCGAATACGAGAAAATGTACGACACCTATGGCCGCATTTTCACGCGCCTTGGGCTCAACTTCCGCGCCGTTCAAGCCGATACCGGCGCGATCGGCGGCAATGCCAGCCATGAATTCCAGGTATTGGCCGATTCGGGCGAGGATGCGATCGCGTTCTCCAACGGCTCGGACTACGCCGCGAATGTCGAAATGGCCGAAGCGATGGCGCCCACCGCTGCGCGGGCCGCTGCATCGGCTGCGCTGGAACGCGTCGCCACGCCGACGCAGAAAACCATCGACGAGGTTTCCACATTCCTCAATGTGAAACCCGAACAGTGCATCAAGACGATCCTCGTGCGCGGCCGCGATGGCCTGGTCGCCCTGTGCGTACGTGGCGATCACGAGATCAACGAGGTCAAGGCCGCCAAGCTGGATGAATTGCCGGGCGAATCGGTGCTCGCGGACGAAGCCGACATCGTCCGCGCGATCGGCACCAAACCGGGCTTCATTGGCCCGGCGGGGTTGCCCGACTCGATTCCGGTCATTGTCGATCGCAGCGCTGCGCTACTCGCGGATTTCATTTGCGGCGGTAACCAGGATGGGGTGCACTTTCGCGGCGCAAACTGGGAGCGCGACGCGCGCGTCAGCCGGATTGCCGATATCCGCAAGGTCGTTGCCGGCGACGTGTCTCCCGATGGCGCCGGAACACTGGCGATTGCGCGCGGCATCGAGGTCGGCCACGTGTTCCAGCTTGGTCAGAAATATGCCGAAGCGATGGGCGCGACCGTGCTCGACGATACCGGCAAGGCGAAGGTGATGCAGATGGGCTGCTACGGTATTGGCGTCAGCCGCATCGTTGCTGCTGCGATCGAGCAGAACCACGATGCGGCAGGCATCGTATGGCCCGAACCGATGGCACCGTGGCGCGTGGCGATCTGTCCGATCAATGCCGCGCAGAACGCGCAGGTGCGTGAAGAAGCGGAAAAACTCTACGACGAACTGTGCGCACGCGGCGTCGAAGTTGTGCTCGACGATCGCGGCCTGCGACCGGGCCCCATGTTTGCGGACATGGAGTTGATCGGCATTCCGCATCGCGTCGTGGTCAGCGAACGTGGTCTCGCCGCTGGCACGTTTGAATATCGCCGGCGCAACGAGACGGAAAACCAGTCGATCGATCGGGAGGCGCTATTGGGTCGTTTTGCGTAATTGACTCGACTGGCGGTTGCATGTTTTTTGAATGAGAAGCGCGATGACCCACGCAATTGAACCGCCAATCAAAGGTGATTCCCCGCGGAGGTTGTGATGGATGCTGCAGGTGTGGAAGTACACGCCAGCACGTGGATTTAGCAACTGCCAGGCTTCGACCGTTGAGCGACCAAATCAAGCAATTCGGCTGAAATTGAAGGCTAGATTGCGAAAATTCCATATGGCACGAGGTGCACGAGGCATGGCAATTGATCTGAATTCCATGGACGACAATCAGCTTTCCGAGCTGATTGCGCGCGCAGCTGCGCGCCAGGAAGAGCTGGTCAAGGAGAGAGCCTCCAAGTTGCGCGAGAAGATCAACGCGCTAGTCAAGGCTGAGGGTTTCGGACTTCATGAAGTGCTTGAACGTGCAGGCACGCGCGGCAAGGCGCGCCGCAAGGTCAAACCGAAATTCCACAATCCGGCAGACGTGAGCCAGACGTGGAGCGGTCGCGGCAAGCGTCCGAACTGGTTCCGCGCTGCACTCTCCGCCGGCAACAAGGAAAAGGATCTGCTGATCTCTTGATCGGTCGTCCGAACTGCTCTCGAGCATCACGCGAACGCCGGCCCAGTGTCGGCGTTTTCGTTTGGGCGTGAGGCCAAGCGCAGCCATCCTCGTTGCTGCGCACTACCAAACTCTGGCAAATCCACAGGCGCTGGCGTTCTTTCGCGAGTTCGCCTGATTGCCCAGCCTAGTGTTGCAAGCGGCGTTTGCCGCCGACGATTAGTCGAATCCGTTCTTGAAAATCGAGTCCCCGGTGTACACGCCGGTATTCAGTGCGTCATGGCGAAATTCCGGCCACGGCATGTTCTTTGGCGTGGCCGAGCTATTCGGGAATCGCCACGCGTTCAGCGCGCCGATTCCACCCGGGGAAGACGCGCCGGCGGCAATCAGCTCGATCTTGCCATCGCCAAAGAGATCGGCCGCGGTCGGCGTGTTGTACAAGCTGCTTGAGTTTGGCAGGGTCATCTGATACTTGGTCAGATCGAAGCAGCTGTCGTGCGATCGCGTCAATTGGTTGGCGTTTTTGTCCCAAACGACCAGAAACGCGGCTCCTACCGTAATAATTTCCGGGATGCCGTCGCCGTCAAGGTCCACGACGATCGGGGATCCGACAGTGCCATAGTTTGCGTCCGTATTGCAGTCAATACGGAGCTTCGGCTGTACAGGCCACCCGGGGTAGGTGCTGCCATTGCTGCGGATAACGTGCACGTATCCGTTGGCGTCATTGGTATTTGGATCGCTGGTCTTGATCAGTGTGTTAATGACTGTTTCAAGCTTGCCGTCTCCATCAAAGTCAGCCAGTGCCGGCGATGCAGTGCGCGTGCTCTGCGAGGGTAATGCATAAGGCCATCCAGCCAGCGGCACTGCATTCGCTCGCCACGCGAATGTCGCCTCGGTGACTGCATGAGGTGAGGTGGTGCAAAGTGCATAGTCATAGCAACGCCCGTTGCCGACTATGACGGCGGGCTGTCCGGTCGCAGTGATATCACCGATTGCCGGGGACGAGTAGACGACTTCGTTGAGCATGATCGGGAAACCCGGAAGTTCACCCACACCATTTCCCCGAAACGCGCGCACTAGCCCACCAGCCGGCAACGGGGTGCCATTGATCGTAACCGCATCGCTGTCCTCTCCGATGATCACGTCGAGCTGACCGTCATGGTCAAGATCATAGACAGCAGGGGACGACCAGACCGTGTCCACGACATAGTCGCTGCGACCTTTATCCCAATATAGAGTGCAATCTGGCCGCATCGCGCGTATGTGCATGTCGAAACCACCGAAGACGGCCTGCATCTCGTTGGGTCGCGTTGGATCCAGGTGCGCCAAAGCAGGCGAACTGAAAATACCCCAACCGCCGTTGTAAGTGGGATCCAGCGCGGTGAACGCACATTTCAGAGTGCCATCATTGCGCAATACGTAGACGCCGCCGCCGACAACGCCACCTATTCCCGCGCCGACGACGATTTCCGGCACACCGTCACCATCAATGTCAGCGATCGCCGGCTTGGTATGCACAGGAACATTGCCGGTCTTGCGCGCCCACAACAACGTTCCATCGGCGTGATACGCCATCACGTATCCACCAGTGGTACCGACAACGATATCCTTGTAGTTGTCGCTGACCAGCCCGAGCCTAGCAACGGTCGGGCTCGAATAGAGCACGTAGCCCACATCAGTGGGTATGGCGCCTCCGGAGAACTCGACTGGGAACCCGGTCAGGCACGCGGGCTTGCTGTTGACCGGGCAGGCAATCTGGGCGGCATGGCCGGCATTGCCTACACCCAACAACATAAAGGCCGCGAGCCGCATCAGAGACACCTTCATCCTCCCCCACCAGCGCTAGTCATTTTCGCGTATTTCCACTCGGAAGGCACCAACAATGGCGGGGATTCACGATCCTGTTGTTTACCGACCATCTATCTACGCTAGCATTCTGCGTGCCAACACATACGTTTGATGCTGATCGCTTGCTAGAATCCTTGGCTGGCCCGTTTCGGAGCCGAGGCGCTCCACGTCATACGCGCACTACTCCGACCAGCCAACTAAGCCCGAGGTACCGAATGTCACAGTCTGGCAAAGTCGATGCAACGCGCGCGGATGTTCCGAAACGTCGGCACATTGCGAGCGCATTAGTATCGTCGCTGCGATTTCCGAGCCCTGCCGTGCCTTTGCCCCGTAGCGTCGTGCTTGACTATGCCGGTTCGTTGGCGCTTTTTGCCATCGCGTGCACGATGCTCGCGTTCTATCTTGTGGTCACCTACGGGTCGCTGCTTCACTCCGATTCGGCCATGAAGCTCCTTCTTGCAGAGGAGATCAGTCGCCAGCTCACGCTTTTTCCACGCGATTGGAACTACATCAACGACATTCCGATCATCTTTCCCAGCATCCTCGCCGTACCCCTCTCATGGTTCTTCGCGCCATCGCCGGCTGTTCATGCCTTTGTTGATCTCGTCGCCGCAGGTCTCGTCCTGTTCTCGGCCTATGCTGCAAGCCGATCCATTGGAATCCGGGGCCCCCTGTGCTGGTTGCCGCCGATTTTACTGGCGAGCGCATTTTCCCGCGAATTTGCAGAAATGGTATTCGGCCAGTCCGCCTATTCCAGCGTGGTATTCACGCAGCTGCTACTTGCAGGTTGGGGAGCACAATATCTGGGGGCAGAAGCTGATGAAGAGAGTCTCGGACCCAGCCGCAAGGGTATGACGGGAATCGTGATTCTGCTTGTCGTAAGCGTTGCTGCGGGACCGCGCGGATTGGCCACCTATGCGGCTCCCTATATGCTCGCTGCAATTGGTATCTATTTCCTGTCCCCAAAGGAAAGCAATGCATCGCGACGGGCCAGAGGGCTGGTCTTCGGTATCACCGCGGCAAGTTCTCTCGGCGTCCTTATTTACCTATTCTTGCTCTCGCGAGTGCGCCTTAGCGCTGGCGCAATGGGAAACGCATTCGCCAATACCACGCAGATATCCAGCCATCTTCAGCTTCTTGCAGCCAACTGGTTTACCTTGTTTGACGCGTTGCCACCGAGCGGACAGCGTTTCAGCATTGTCCTTTCGGCTACTTATGCCGCTCGATTTGGAGTCGCGCTGCTTTTCTTGTTCCTGCCCCTCCTTTTACTCCTGAGGTTTGGCTCGATCAGATCGCCCGGGCTGCGTTTCCTGGTCTTGGTGCACGCCTCCGTAACCGCGTCCACACTCTATCTCCTGGTTTTCACCGGGTTGCTCGTTGACGAAGTTGTTGGCGTGCCGCGATACCTGATTCCACTGATGCCGACTGCCCTGCTGATTGTCACGATCTGGTTAGGAGAAATCGCTGACACTTGTGCATTCAGCGCAACTCGCATGGGTTGGGTCATTGCCGTCGCCATGCTTACACTATCACCGATGCAACTGGTCGCGCCTGCATTTTCGGAGTGGCCGGATATTCGCCACGGCCTGCGTCTGAACCGGCATGCACAGCTCCTTGCCGTACTTCAGAAGGCCGACCTCCATCGTGGCTTCGCTGACTACTGGAATGCGAACGTGATTTCCGTTCTCAGCGGCGGCGACGTTCGCATTGCTCCGGTCAGCATCGCCGACGGAACTATGCCGACGCCATTCCATCATTTAAGCTCGGAGCGGTGGTTCGCACCCGAATGGGCGCCTGGACCCACATTTCTCGTAGTTGACCGCACTGACAGCCGCAAACTGAATCGACCGGCACTTGACGCGCAGCTGGGGCCTCCCACAAGCACTCTCAGCACAGATGGTTTCGACGTTCTGATCTATCCATTCAGCCTCGGTGAGAGGCTTGGTTTTTCACCGCAACCTTTGGTGATCATGCCAAAATTCACGCCTGCAACATGCGCCGCAGATTTTGTGGCGCTCGATGATCACCTAGAACTGTCACCCCATGCTTTCGGCGCAATGCGAGTGCGTGCGGTCAATCGCTCGACCTCGCCCTGGTCGCAAAACTCGACTCCAGGCTTCAATCCCGGCCTGCGCATTTTTGACATCAGCGGCAAGCGACCGATCGAATCGCGAGCATCAGTTCAACATATTGTAAAACCCGGCGAAACTGCGATTTTGACGTTACCTTTTCGCGCGCCTGCCGCTGGCAACTACATGCTATTTTTCAGCTTCGTCGCGGAAGGCAACGCATGGTGCGGTGACGTCACCTCGAATTGGGTAAAAGTTCCGCTATTGGTCAAACCCTGAGGATTTTCCTGTGCGCTGGTTGCAGCAACATGCCTTCATTTTTCTGTGCGTCTTCTTCACTGTGGTCAGTCAGCTGTTGATGCGTTGGCGGGTCGGTGCCGCGGGCTCACTTCCCGCGGCGACCGCCGATCGCATTGGTTTCATAGCAAGCCTGCTGCTCACGCCATGGATCTGGCTGGCCATCACTTGTACCTTTCTCGCAGGCGTCACTTGGATGCTGGCGCTCACGCGATTTGATCTGAGCTACGCGTTCCCATTCACTGGCGTCAGCTTTCTGGTGATGCTGCTCGCGGGAGCATTCATCTTCAACGAGCATGTCACCGCTGCGCGGGCTGCGGGAACCTTTCTGGTGATGATTGGCTTGATCGTTGTCGTAAGGTCCTGACCGATGGCGCAGATCACCACCGGCTTTCGCGCGATTTTTTCTGCCCCACGCATCTACGATTTGGCTCAGGACCTGGTGGGGGCCGAACGCAGCCGCGCCATCCTCGTCCACGACTATCTGCGACCTCAGCCGCAGCAGCGCATTCTCGACATCGGTTGTGGCACCGCGCGCATTCTTCCGCATCTCCCTGTGACGATTGACTACACCGGTGTCGACCTCAGCCAACCCTATATTGATGCCGCGCAAAGAGCGTATGCGTCGCGCGGGCATTTCTACTGTGTGGACATTGGTCTCGCCGATCCCTCGACATTCGGCAACTTCGATTTGGCGCTCGCGATCGGACTTCTGCACCATCTCGACGACGACGAGGCACGCAACATGCTTGCGGTCGCGCACAATGCGTTGAAACCGGGTGGCCGCCTTGTCACAATCGATGGATGCTTCGACGAGCGGCAATCCGCACTCGCGCGCTTCACCATCGGGAAGGACCGTGGCCGCAATGTCCGCACAACCGACGGCTATGCCAATCTTGCGCGCAGTATTTTCGATGATGTGAGTACCCATGTACGATTCGACATGATTCGAATCCCTTACACTCATGCGATTCTCGAGTGCCGTAGATGAGCATCCCGTTCAATCGTCCCTATATGACCGGCAAGGAACTCGGCTACATCGCCGAGGCACACGCGAACGGTCATTTGTCCGGCGATGGTCCGTTCACCCGTCGCTGCAACGCATGGCTAGAACGGGCAACCGGAGCGCGCAAGGCCTTGCTGACGCATTCCTGCACGGCTGCGCTCGAGATGGCAGCGCTGCTAGCCGATCTCGAACCCGGCGACGAAGTGATCATGCCGTCGTTCACGTTCGTGTCGACTGCGAATGCATTCGTGCTACGTGGCGCGGTGCCGGTGTTCGTCGACATCCGTGCGGACACGCTGAATATTGACGAGGCACTGGTCGAGGCAGCGATCACCCCACGCACGCGCGCGATCTGCGTAGTGCATTACGCTGGCGTCGGTTGTGAGATGGATCCGATCAACGCGCTGGCCGAGCGGCATGGCCTTCTGGTCATCGAAGATGCTGCACAGGGGATCATGGCAACCTACAAGGGTCGGGCGCTCGGCTCGCTCGGCCACCTCGCCGCGCTCAGCTTTCACGAGACCAAGAATCTGATCTCCGGTGAAGGTGGCGCATTGTTGATCAACGATGAGCGTTTTGCCGAGCGCGCGGAGATAATCCGCGAGAAAGGCACCAACCGCTCGCAATTCTTTCGCGGCCAGGTCGACAAGTACACTTGGGTCGACATTGGCTCGTCGTATTTGCCCGGAGAGATAGTCGCAGCCTTCCTCGCCGCACAGATCGAAGATGCGGAGCGCATCACGCACGATCGGCTCGCAATCTGGGCGCGCTACCACGCCGCATTCGCTGATCTGGAAGCGCAGGGAAGGCTCCGGCGTCCCATCGTGCCGGCACATTGCCGCCACAACGCTCATATGTATTATCTACTACTGCCGGATTTTAAAGCACGCAGCAGCTTTATCACCGCGCTCAAGGCAGACGACATTCATCCTGTCTTTCACTATATTCCCTTGCACAGCTCACCCGCCGGCAAACGCTATGCGCGCGCCAGCGGAAAGCTGGAAACCACAAACGACATCAGCGATCGCCTCGTCAGGCTTCCGTTGTGGCTGCCGGAAATGAAGCAAGATCGCGTGATCCAATCTGCGAGCCACTTTTTCTCGTGAGCGAGAACCCCTGTCCCGTTCTATCCGTCGTCTCCCCCGTCTATTGCTGCGCAGGCTGCTTGCGCGACCTGTGTCGCCGCTTGACCCAGACGATCGAGACATTCACTGATCGATACGAAATCATCCTAGTCAACGACGCTAGCCCGGATCAAGCTTGGGAAGTGATAGAAGAACTCACAAAGGCAGACATCAGGATCAAGGGCATCAATTTGTCTCGCAATTTCGGACAGCACTACGCCATCGCTGCAGGATTGGCGCACGTGTCCGGCGAATGGATCGTCGTCATGGATTGCGACCTGCAAGATCGCCCCGAAGAAATCCCTGCGCTCATGGCGAAAGCCAAGGAAGGATTCGAAATCGTCTTTGCAGAAAGACGCGCGCGCCGCGATGCATGGTTCAAGCGCGCATCATCCCGAGCATTTTTCGCGGTATTGAATTATCTGAGCGGCGCAAATTATGACTACCGTGCAGCGAACTACGGCGTATTCCATCGCAAGGTCATCGAAGCTATACACACTATGGGCGATCAATCGCGATTCTTCCCGATCATGGTTCGCTGGACCGGCTTTCGCATGACGTCGATACCTGTGGAACATCAAGCGCGTCACGATGGACGCAGTTCGTACACCCTGCGGAAACTGCTACGGCTTGCCATGGACATAATTTTATCCAACTCCGACAAGCCATTGCGTCTGGCCGCTCTAGCGGGGATATTCATCTCCGCAATTGCCGTGGTCATGACAGGTTTCAGCCTGGTGCGCTATCTGCGCGGCGACATCGCTGTAGCTGGGTATACCAGCGTTATCGCATCGATGTGGTTACTTTCCGGCGTGATGCTGTTTTGCTTGGGTATCATCGGACTGTATCTGGGTCGTGTATTCGAAAGCGTAAAGGGGCGCCCAGCGTTCATCGTGCGTGAGCGCATCAATCTCTAACTACTGACTACCCAGGAAGCGAACTCGAAAGCGAGACAAAGGGAGCATCGACACACCCGTTTCATCGTCCGTGAGGCCATCGATCCTGATCAGACCCTGCCCGCAGACGACTATCGGCTTTCCTTCCTCAAGAAAGATGACTTTGCCGGCCGTCCTGTTCGCCACTTCTACGTCATCCAAAGCGCGAACGTCTTGAAAGCGGACCCTTCTTCCCTCAAAGATGGAAGAGGCTCCTTTGTATGGGTATCCAACCGCATCAACAAATTTTTCGATCTGGACGGCCGAAAGCGACCAATCAATGGCATAGTCGTCTTCGTCTCGCCAAAGGCTGTAGATGACGCCCGTTTCAGACTGAGGCGTTGCGACCGGCGCACGGCCACTCGTCAACGAGATGGCGATTCTTTCCGCAAGATCCTCATAGTTCCCGATCACGATCCGAATCGCGTCGCGTATTTTCATTGGATACGCAACGGGCGAGGACGACTGCCCAATTATGTCGCCTCTATCGTATGCGGCGCCCGCGTATATCGCTGTTACACCAACTTCCGTATCCCCATTGATAAGTGCGGTCACCAGCGAATTGAACCCGCGGTAGCGTGGGAGCAATGAGTCGTGCAAAACGATTAGGCGCGCCTTGCTCGTGTCGATCAGCCAGCGCCAAGAGACGGCCAGCACGTATTCCGAAGAAATTTTGAAGCCATCTCTCTTGTTGTGAAATGTGACCCCGTGAACGCGGCACAACGCAGAAATTTCGGCGTAGAAATCCTGCAGGTTCCCATCGTCCCTAGCTCCGATAACCGCATCAACCAATCCTGGATGGCGAGATAGAAGAAGTTTGACGACCGCATAGCCCTTCTCGGTCATCGCCATTACGGTAAGCTTTTTCACAAATGTTTTCTCTCTTGCGCAGCCTGTTCGGCCGCAATCACTAGAACGCCGTAGCGTCCAACTAAGAAATGGATCGAGAAGCAAGTTGTGGCACTAAACGCCGGCTCATAGCGGTAACTATGGGCCGATTGACTGGGGGCTCCCACAGCGTAGCTGAGCCCATTGCCGGCGGGTCAGATAGCCCGGCCGGCCGGCGCCGCGAGACCGAGCGAGTCGCTTTCGAAATGATTGTTACGAGCTACTCCGCTATTGATTCAGCGTAAACGTATCCATCGCCCGATTTCTGAATGTCCGCAAGACCCAGCGCATCGCCGAATCCAGTTATCACATGCTCAAACAATTACTTCACCGCAGCCCGCATAGTTGACAGTGACATTCAGACTGCATTGTGAATGAGGATTGTTCTCGTCGAACCAACCCACTCCTTCCTGCACCAAGGTCCAGACTAGCCTGAGGGTACCCGCGCGGTGAGGAACCCTGAGCAAACCGTACAGCCGTTGGCGCTCGCCGGGCGCAAGGTCGCGCGGTAGACAGGATCGAAGTCCGTCGTATTCGATCACGCTGCCGTCACTGTCGTACCAGTGGTAGGAAATGCCAACGGGCTGTTTTCCGAACGCGCCCCATGATGCGGTGCCGGTGTTCTGGACCTCCATGTCCACCAACAGCTCAGCGCCGCTCTGCGCCGTGGGCAAGATCGACAGCAGGACGATGCCTGCGGAGAAATCCCGCAGTGGCGGATTCAGGCGCCCTTGTGACAATGCGACCTTCGAACTATCGACTGGCGCACGACTGACTTCGATGCGCCCCTCTGCTGACAGCTGCGCAACAGATGCGCTCGCGTCCATCATCACCCGTCCGTTGAAGGAGACCGCAGCCCATCCGTGCACATCAAAACGAGCCGCCCTGTCTTTCCAATGATGGCACCCCTCGAGATGGGAGCTGTTGCGTATCAGCATGACGTCGACAACATAGCTGCCGCACTCGACCCGGTTGATGAAGGAGAAATTGAAGGAATAGCGCCCCGGCATCACCTGATGCGTGTCCCCCAAAAGATGCGTATTGGTGCCAAAAACGGGCAGGCCTTTATCATCACGAATCAGGAAACCCGCGGTGGCATCGTTGACGGTCTCGTGGGCGATGAATTCGATATGGATATTGATCCGCTCGCCAATCAGTACGAGCTCGTCGCCCGACATCTCCCCGCTCACGCGCACATTGACCAATTCAAGGCGTCGGTCGCCGAATTCGCGCGGGTCGGGCAGCGCAGAAGACTGCGGCCTCACGTTGATGCCAGCCTGCTCGGATTGCCTCACCCCGGTTCGCGGTGCACTTGAGGCGACAATTGAAGCGCGTCGCAGCCGTCGGAATCGCGCAACCGCGTGCTCGAATACAAGTTGGTCGTACTGGAGCAATTCTTCCAGCTTCGTCCGCGTTGACGCCGTCAATTGGTCCGGTGCGATCCGCTGGGTTGTTACGTTGATGCGATCAAGACTCGCATCGGTCGGCCACCCCATGCGCGCCGAAATCATGCAGACGAGGTCATCGATCTCGCCGTGGATGCCGACGTAATCGATCTGGTCGAGCGCGCGTTGCGCCGCAGCGACCCGCTCTGGCCAGGAAAGCCCGGCTAACGAAGCAGTGCCGAACGGATACAACATTGTGGTCTGCAGATTGAGGTCATCGATGTCGGCGCCGCCGTTCGCCAACTCGTCGACAAATTGATCGATGCTCATGTCCCGCACACGCTGATCGACAGCGCTGTTCTGCGCATCAAACTTGCGAAAATAAAAATACGACAGAAATCGATCGATTGGGTCCCTCAATACCGTGATCGATATTCGACCTTCGGGCAGGGACTGCCCCTGCTCCGGGAAAAAATGGCCGCAAATCGCATCGAGATCGGCGTATCGGATCAGCGCCTCATCGAGACGCATGCTCAGGGGCTTCGACACATTCTGTTCGCCAAGATGCTTGACGAACAGTATTCGCAGCGCCGTACCCGCCGTCTTGGGCAGATGCAGGAACAGGATGGGCTCGCTGACCATCGAACCCTCCGAACTTAGTGGGTCGCCCATTTGACTTTCTGGCATGCTCAACCCAGCTCCAAGCTGCAACCGCGCGTCAAGCGAGCGCTGCCTCAAGTTCATCGCGCAAGTCGACTACGTCTTCGACGCCTACTGACAAGCGGATCAGCCCATCGCTGATTCCGAGTCGTTTGCGGTTTGCTGGCGGAATCGACGCGTGGGTCATGATCGCCGGATGCTCAATCAGGCTTTCAACGCCGCCGAGGGACTCGGCGAGTGCGAACAGATGACAGCGCTCGAGCACCTTGCGCGCCTTGCGCAGGCCGCCCTTGACCTCAACCGAAACAATTCCGCCGAAGCCATTCATCTGCTTCTTAGCGAGCGCATGTTGCGGATGCGATTTCAGCCCGGGATAGATCACACGTTCTATCGCCGGATGCTTTTCCAGCCAGCTTGCGAGCACGAGCGCACCTTCGCAGTGTGCGCGCATGCGCAAGTGCAGCGTTTTCAGCCCGCGCATCGCGAGGAACGAATCGAATGGGCCAGCGACTGCACCAACCGAGTTGTGCAGGAACGCCATCTGCTCGGCGAGCTCAGCGTTGTCGCCTACGACGGCAATACCGCCAACCATATCCGAGTGGCCATTCAAGTACTTTGTCGCCGAATGCACAACGATGTCCGCACCGTATTCCAGCGGGCGCTGCAGCATCGGCGAGCAGAAGGTGTTGTCGACGACCAGCAGCAGACTGTGCTTCTTCGCGAACGCGCCGAGCTTGGCAAGATCGACGAGCTTCAACATTGGATTGGTCGGCGTTTCTGCCCAAATCATGCGTGTGTTCGGCTTCAGCGCGGCTTTTAGAGCCGCGTGATCGTTGAGGTCGAGGAAGGTGAAGTCGAGGCCCGCGCTACGCCGACGCACTCCCTCGAATAGACGGTAGCTACCGCCGTAGAGATCGTCCATCGCGATTACGTGGCTGCCCGAGTCGAGCAGGTCGAGCACCGTTGCCGCGGCAGCAAGGCCTGAACCGAACGCATAGCCCTGACGACCACCTTCAAGGTCTGCAACGCAGCGCTCATAAGCCATACGTGTCGGATTCTGCGTGCGCGAATATTCGTAGCCCTTGTGCACGCCGGGACTCTGCTGCACGTAGGTCGAGGTCGCGTAGATCGGGACCATAATTGCGCCGGTGGTTGGATCGGGGCTTTGGCCGGCATGGATCGCGCGGGTAGCGAGGGCGTGAAGGTTCGAATTGCTTTTCATGACTGGTTCCGTTGAGGATTTGCATAAAGATCGATATGCATGCCACCGTTCATACCGAACTCTTCGTCCGCTCGTTTCCACTCATTCAATATCGAATCGACATCGACGCACATCACGCGAGCATGCTTTCGGTGCAGGACTTCTACTCGTCCCGCATATTCGAGCAGCACGGCAAGGTAGTCGGCAGGATCGCGGCCAGTGTTTTCGCGAATGCATTTTGGATGGAATTCCGTCAGGACTTGAGGCCGATGGTTTGCGAGCAAGGACAAAGCTCCTTGCCACGCAAGCAGCTCATGCCCTTCGATATCGAACTTGATGACATCCACGCGCTTCAGCGCGCCAAGATGATCATCCATTCGCTGAGTTTGGGCGATAACGCGTGTACGCTGCCCACCAAATTCGCGCCGTGCAATTCCCGCGTTCGACGAGAACGGCCCCGACGTCATTGCCACCAAACCGACATCCGCTGAAGCCGCGAACGGATAAACACTGACGTTGCGAAACTGGTTCTGCCACACCGTGGCGTAGATCAACTGAACATTCTTGTCCATTGGCTCCCAGGCGACAACTTGCCCGAGTGGTCCAACCAGGTGCGCGGCCAGTGCCGTGAAATAACCTATGTTCGCACCGACATCAACGAACGTGTCACCCGGGCGAAGGAGTTCCCGGATGACGGCCTCCACATAGGGCTCGTACTTTTGACCGTTCAAGACAATCGCACTGACGTCGCGGTCGTCAGGGTCCACAAACTGGCTGTAACCATCCAGCTGCACCTCGACCATCGTGCCCACGTGAGACTTGTTGCGAAACTCATCCGAAGTCAAGATAAATTGTGCGATGTCATTCGCACGCAGCCCGCGTTCGCGAATCAAGCGAACATAGTTTGCGTGCCCTTGAGGATCCGGCTCGCGCCCTAGGAGAAGCCGATAGGCGTACCGAACGTCGTCCGAAGTGGCTTTGATATCATTCATCAATATTTCCTTCCAAATAACATAGCGAGTGCGAACTCACCCCGCCCTGCGCCGCAAATAATTCAACAAATCAATCCGCGTGATCAGCCCGACAAACTTCGCCCCATCCATCACGATGGCGACGTGTCCCGCGTCGAAGACCGGCATCAGCGATTCGATCGGCGATTTCACGTCAAGCACCTGCAGCTTGGTCGCCATCGCCGTCGATACCGGATCGCGGAACTTGTTTTCATCGGTGTACACGTGCAGCAGCAGGTCCGATTCGTCGAGGATGCCGACGATCTTGTCGCCATCCATGACCGGCAGCTGAGAAACGTCGTACAGCTTCATGCGGTTGTACGCAGTGATCAACAATTCGGCCTGACCAACCACGACGGTATCGCGGTGCGCATACGGGCGCAGGATCAGGTCGCGCAGGTCTCCCGTCGGCTGGCGATCGAGGAAGCCGTTGTCGAGCATCCAGTAGTCGTTGTACATCTTCGACAGGTATTTGTTGCCGGTATCGCAGACGAACACGACGA
>JBDSNK010000164.1:0-4389 GCA_039915385.1 Dokdonella sp. | reverse complement strand
CGCAACCTGCATCGGAGTGCAAAGATCTGCATCGACCAACACGGCGGCGACCTGCCGCGCGATCTCGATGCCCTCGCCGCCCTGCCCGGCATTGGCCGTTCGACCGCTGCGGCGATCCTCGCGCAGGCATTCGGTGAGCGCCATGCGATCCTCGATGGCAATGTGCGCCGCGTGCTCGCGCGCTGGCATGGCGTGCATGGCTGGCCCGGCGCTACCGCCGCGCAACGATCGTTGTGGATGCATGCGGAGGAACACACGCCGCAGCGCCGTATTGCCGACTACACGCAAGCGATCATGGATCTGGGCGCGACACTGTGCACGCGCACGCGTCCGCAGTGCGTGCGCTGCCCGGTGGCTACAGGCTGCATCGCGCTGCGCGATGGCCTGACCAGCGTGCTGCCGCAGTCGAAACCGAAACGATCGATACCGACGCGATCAACCACCATGTTGATCGTGCGCGACACGCAAGATCGCGTCCTGCTCGAACGCCGCCCGCCGACCGGCGTATGGGCACGTCTGTGGAGTCTGCCGGAAATCGATGACGCCTCGGCCGCCATAGGTGAGCTGCTTAGGCACTATGCAGTCGATGCCAAGGATCCGACGCTACTCGACAGCTTCGTCCACACCTTCAGCCACTATCATCTGCGTATCACGCCCCTGCTGCTCGCCGGCGTATCGAACGTGAACCGTATTGCCGACGATACCGATCGTGGCTGGTATTCACGCGAACAGCTCGGCGCACTTGGCTTGCCTGCGCCGGTACGCAAGCTACTCGAACCCCTGCCTTGAAGGAATCCACATGCCCCGCACCGTTCACTGCGTGAAACTCGATCGCGAAGGCGAAGGCCTCGCGTTCGCACCCTGGCCGGGCGAACTCGGCAAGCGTGTCTACGAAAACGTTTCAAAGGAAGCCTGGGCCACCTGGCTCGCGCATCAGACGATGCTGATCAACGAGAACCGACTCAATCCCCTCGACGCAACGACGCGCACCTTCATTGCCGCCGAAATGGAAAAGTATTTCTTTGGCGATGGATCCGAAACACCGGCAGGCTACGTTGCGCCGGAAACAAGCTGACCTCTGAAATCACTTCGCGGCCTTGCGTTCCTCGTTCATGCGCTTGACATCGACCGGCTGAATTTCCTCGATGCGGCAGCGGTCGCGTGCGAACGTGACGAAATCCATTCGCTTGGCGATCAGATGCGACTGCTTTGACGTGAGGCTCAGACCATGCGCCCATTCCAGCCGCGGGCATGGTGTTTCCAGCGTGAGCAGGTAGGCGTCCTTGATCGTTGTCCATACAACGATTTTCTCGGGCCCGACCAGCTGCCACTTGTACAGCGACCAGTACTGGAAATCATCGACCGGCGCCTGCAGGTAAGGCGTAAATTTTTCGAGACTCTTCTGCTGCGTCGCGCGCGTGTCTGCCTGCGCAGAACCTGCTGTCAGCACCGACAATGCGACGAACCCTGCGATCGCGTATTTGTTCATGGCCGATCTCCCGCGCTGCGTTCTCTCACAGACGCAGCAGATGGATGGATCGACGCAGGCGTGGCGCATTTGCGGCTACACGCCTCACCTTTCGTTCAGCCCGCGAAATGATCGAGCGCGCGTTCGGCGGCGCCGCGTTCGGATTCCGACAACCGGCGCGCAACGTTGCGGTAACGCGCAATCAGCCCCGCGTCATTGGGCATCGCGTCCGCGAGCGCGATGAGCACTTCGCGGCATTCGTAGTCCGAGCCCATCTTTTGCGCCGCGTCGAGCACCGCGCCCGCCCCGGTCGCGCCAAACTTCGGTGCGTGGATCAGCGCCAACAACGCTTCCCGGCGCTCGTAGTCCGAGCCGATATCGCCGGCAGCTGCCGCGTACGGAACGGCGATGCGATCCGCATCGGCGATTTCCCTGACCGCGGCGACCAGCAGTTCGCGGCGTTCGTAGTCCGAACCGATTGATTTCGCGCCTTCGATGATCTGCGCCAGGGTGGCGTCGTCGAGCTGCGTCTTGTCGAGCAGCGCCGCCAGTGTGCGGCGGTGTTCGTAGTCGGACTTGATGCCCGATGCAGCGTCGACCCAGGCCTTGCGCAATCCTGGATTGCCCGCCAGCGTGGGCAGCATGCCGACGAGGAGTTCGGCGCGTTCGTAGTCGGAGTCGATCTTCACGGCCTGGTCGAGCACGAGCTGTTGCTGGGCTGCATCGAACGGTTGCGCGGCGGCGAGCGCTGCCAGCGCATTGCGGCGCTCGTAGTCGGAGTCGATGCCGTCGATGAGGCCCAGTGCACGCGTTACGTCGCCGGAAGAAAGTTTGCCGATCGATGCGAGTTCCTTGATGTACACGCCGCGCGCATAGCCCGAGCTGATGCGCCCGATCTCGTCCAGCACCGCGCCTGCACCGCCCTTCGCATGCAGGCGCTTGACGCGCGCTTCGACACCGATCGCGGTTTCGCGTACCACGACGGCAATGATGCTGCTGATCCACTGGCGCGCATCCGCATCGATCGCCTGCTCATGATCGCCAACGAAATAGTGCTGCTCGATCTTGCCGCCACGGCTTGCATAATCGACGCGGCGCTGCACGCCGGCGTTGGTTTCACCGAAGCTCGCCTTGCCGCCGTCGCTGAGTTGGGCGATGTCGTCTTCGTTGTCGGTGAAGGCAATCTTGCCGTTGATTTTTGCGCGGAAGCTGTGCCCGTTGTCGCTGACTTCGACGCTGGTGAATTCGTGCTTCTCGCCGAACAGGTCGACATCGGCGGAAATGTGCACGTGATGCCCCGTCCCGTCCTTCGGCATTGCCGGCGGTGCAGGTGGTGCCGGCGGTGCGGGGGGCGCTGCAGGAGCCGGAGGTGCGGGTGGCAGTGGCTGCGCGATCACGGTGCCGAAGCCCGGCAAGGTGAGAGCGGCGAGCACCAATCCCAGCAGTGCGACGACGCCGGCGCGCGGCATGGAAATGCTGATATTCAAGGGAGCTCCTTCGATCAAGTGGTCGATCCGCTGCAACAGCGGCGAATCGCGATGCGCCATCGCCGGCGCGAGTTCGGGGTCGAAACCGGCGCTGCGTTGCGCGCACTCGGCAAGGCATTCGGCCAGTGATCGACCGTCGCCGAGATGACGCGCAGCCCAGGCGTCGCAGGCAAGCTCGGCAATCTCGTCGAGCCGGCGGCGTGCGAGTGTGACCAGCGGCAGGAACCACAGCAGTGCGCACCACGCGGCCGTTGCGAGCTTCCAGGCCGGATCGCGTCGTGCCAGATGCGCGGTCTCGTGCGCAAGCATGGCGCGCACTTGCTCGGCGTCGAGCAGATCGAGCGCCCAGCGTGGCAACGCGATGCAGCGACCACGCACGGCAATCGGACTGGCCAGCTCATCGAGCACGGCCAGACGCGGCGTAAGCGTGCGCGCCTGGATCGCAAGCGCTGCAGCGGCCGTCGCGATTGCGGCGTCATGCAGCGGTATTGCACGCGCAAGCGCGCGTTCCAGACGCAGCCAGGATGCGAACAGGCGCGCGAGAACCAGCAAGACACCCGCGAGCCACGCCACCACCAGGGCAGTCGGCCACGACAACCCCGACCATGAGGGCAACGCGTACGCTGTGCTGTGCGCAGCAACGTCCGTCGATGCCGGCGCGCGTGTCATGGCGATTTCACGGGTCACGACAGCATCTGGGACCGCCGTGATATTCGATTCGCGCCGTGTCGCGGCTGTCTGCGGCGACGCGCTCGCTGCCGGTGTCTGCGCGACGAAAGTCTCCGCGCGCGACACGATGAAGCGCGCCGACGTCGGCATGACCATCAAGGTCTGCGCTGTCGCGGTCAACAAGCCGCCAAACAACGCGACACGCCAGAGCAATTCGCGCCACGCCGGACGCGCGCGCAGCGCACCACGATCGAGCGCCCAAGCGGCGGCCAGCAGCACGCTCGCATGCAACGCGAGGGTCAGCAACCAGGCTGCAACAATTTCAGTTTGCATCGTGATCTCCCCGTGCCAGACGACGCTTGACCTTCGCCAGATCTCCCGGCGCGATCTCCGATTCCTGCACCAGATGCGCGACCAGCTCCTGCGCATCACCCGCGAACAACGCACCGATCAGGTCGGCCACCATCGAGCGGCGCACATCCGCCTCCTCGACCATCGCGCGGTAGTACAACTGGCGCCCGTCACGACGCTGCGCGACCACACCGCGTTTCTCCAACCGCGTCAGCAAGGTCGCGATCGTCGTGTGCTTGAGCCCGCGATCCTGCGCAAGCTCGGCCGCCACATCCGCCGTGCTCGTCTCACCGCGGCGCCAGAGCACGCGCATCAGGGCGATCTGCAATTCACTCAGGGTGATGTCGGGGCGTTTGCTCATCGAAAGCACTCTTCTACAAATGTCGTACTACAGTTGTAGTAGAAAGGATCGAC
>JBDSNK010000160.1:0-10121 GCA_039915385.1 Dokdonella sp. | reverse complement strand
GACGTAGCGCGATTGTTCGAGGCCGATGCGGAAGGCAGCGTCGATCGATTCGTCGAAGCTCGCTTGGCCAGTCAGGTTCTTGAGGTCGCCGACGACCACCCAGTCGCGGTTCGCGAACGCGATCGCGCGTTCGGGTTTGAGCAGGTACCAGGCCGGAATCGCGAGCAGGATCAGCAGCAGGCCGATCTCGATGCCCATCGTCATCGGGCGGCGCCAGAACGGCACTTCACGGTGCGCCTTGCCTGACCACGGCGGCGCCTTGAGCGGGGCGTGACCTTCGTCGCCAACTTCGAATACCGGGATCGGGTCGGGGATGCCCTTGAAGCGATAACGACCATGGGTGCGCCAGCGTACCGTTTCGAGCTGCGTGCCCAGTTCGCCCTGCGCGCGATGCGCCAGCGAGTGGGCGACGCCGGACAACAGGACTTGATTTGGCAGCGCGAGTTGCATCAGGCGTGAAGTGATCGGCTTGACCAGGCCCTCGACCTCGACCTGCTTGGCGCCCTTGGCGATGTCATCGGGCGAGTTGTCCCAGGTCAGCACGTCGCCGACATGGATGCCGACGCGCGAAGCGAGCGTGGATTTCTCGGCCTCGTTGAGTTGCTTAAGCCCGCGCTGGTAGTCGAGCGCGAACGCAACGGCCTGGATCGGCCGTTCAAACATCAGCAGGAAACCGTCGGTCTTGTCGATCTCCTTGCCGCCGTGCTGCTGCACCAGTCCACGCGCATAACGGTCGTGCTTGCGGAAGAGGTCAGCGGCGGACTGATCGCCCATGCGCTCGACCATGGCCGTCGAATCGACGAGATCACACAACACTAGCGTGCGCAGCAGCGGGACGGTCGCTGCCGATGGCACGGGTGCTGCCGGTTGGGCAAGTGCGTTCATTACCTGATCGCTCGTTCTCCGCGCATCGAGCTTGCGCGGCACTTCAGGGTACGCGACCCGCGGGCGCGCGAGAGTTACGTGACGCTGTGCAATGCGCCTGCGGGCGGTGAACTCGGCACGGCGATATGGTAACCGTCGCCGCCCTTGCCCTTGGCTTCGTAGAGTGCGGTGTCGGCATCGCTATACCAGATGGCCCAATCGGAGCCGTCAACGCACATGCTGCCTCCGATACTGACACTGACGTTGAGGCCTTGTTTGCAGCCGGGGAAGCGCAGCGAGTGCACAGCTGCGACGATCTGAGTCGCACGTGCGCACAGCTCTTCCTCACCCGTCACCTGCATCAGCAGCGCGAATTCGTCCCCGCCCAGGCGGCATGGCAGATCGGTGGACGACGCCGCGTTTTGCACTTCCTCGGCGATCGCGCGCAGCACCTGGTCGCCGATGAGATGGCCGCAGTGGTCGTTGATCTGCTTGAAGCGGTCGAGATCGACCAGGATCAGCGCCAGCACGGTGCCGGGCAGACGGTATTCGTCGAGCCGCTCGAGGAACATGTAGAGGCCGCGGCGATTGCACAGGCCGGTGAGTTCATCGGTCTGCACGAGACGTTGCGCCGTTGACAGCTGCGTGCGTGTCTGGCGCAGCGAGTCGAGCGTGACCATGAGGTCTTCGTTGCGTCGCTTGAGGCTCTGGATCAGCTGCTGTTCGCTACTGACCAGATACGAAAACGAGCGGCGCATGAATTGCGCCAGCACGCGCGGCTCGCTTTCGATCAGGGTCTCGAACGTTTCCTGGTCGACGATGCGCAAGGTGGTGGGCGTGATCGCGACCGCATTGGCGACGCGCGTGTGGCTGCCGATGAAGAGCACCAGTTCGCCGAAAAATTCACGTGGACCGAGCAATTTATCCGGCAGGCCATCGCCGAACTCGAGCTGGATCTGGCCGGACTCGACGATGAACATGCTGCGGCCGAGTTCGCCACGGCGGAAGATGATTTCATCAGCATCGACATCACGGCGCTCGCCAACGCGGGCGAACAGCTCGGTTTCCTGGTCGGAAAGATGGCGCGGCAGCAAGACCGCTCGCGCAGTCGATGTGCTTGCCGCTTGCGCGATCTTGGTCAGTTCCGTCTTGACACTTGCCACACGACCTCCCGCCGGGCCCGCCGATTTCCCGATGTTAACTCATGTAACGACGCTACTCACCTACGAATGACGCCGTATGTCAAAAGAAGACAAGGAATGCTTTTGCAGGGAATTCCCTTCTTGGATGGTCAAAACAGGCGGCAGAGCGCGTTGAACCAGCCGATCACGTGTGAAATCAGCCGTCGAATGCCGTGAACTGTGGGTCTGGCGCGACGAAGTGAAGCTGCAGCGCGTCAAACTGACATGTGGTGCGATTACTCTTTGCGCATGGCCCGGTTCTTGCTGACTTAAGAATCGCCAGCCGCCTCGGTTCGGCCCACTGCCTTCGCAGCGGGTCACCCAGGCAGCACCGGCATCGGAACGGCAGACTTGACGGCGATACCCCGCTGAACGGTCCCTCCTCTCCCGCCAAGTTCCGATGCCGGTCGGCTGCGCAATCCAGCGCAGCCGATGACGCCAGCCGCCGCTGTGAGCCAGGTTTTCGCAACTCAGGCTGCCTGCGACGTTGTAGCAACGTGGAACTGCTCTTCCTCGGTCGAGCCCTTCAATGCCACAGTCGATGACTGGCCGCCCTGGATGGCCTGGGTCACCGCATCGAAATAGCCCGTGCCGACCTCACGCTGGTGTTTGACCGCGGTGAAGCCCCGATCCGCGGCGGCAAACTCAGCCTCCTGCAATTCGACGAATGCGCTCATCTGGTTGCGCGCGTAGCCGTAGGCGAGGTTGAACATCGAGTAGTTCAGAGCGTGGAAACCGGCCAGGGTGATGAACTGGAACTTGTAGCCGTAGCTGGCCAGTTCCTTCTGGAAGCGCGCAATGGTCGCGTCGTCGAGGTTCTTCTTCCAGTTGAATGACGGTGAACAGTTGTAGGCGAGCAGCTTGCCCGGGAATTTGGCGTGGATCGCGTCGGCGAATGCGCGCGCGAAGGCGAGATCCGGCTTGCCGGTTTCGCACCAGATCAGGTCCGCATACGGCGCGTAGGCAAGCCCACGCGAAATGGCCTGATCGAGTCCGTTGCGCGTCTTGTAGAAGCCCTCGACGGTACGTTCGCCGCTGAGGAACGGTTGGTCATTCGGATCGATGTCCGAGGTGAGCAAGTCGGCCGCTTCGGCGTCGGTGCGCGCGACGAGCAGGGTTGGGACACCACAGACGTCGGCAGCGAGTCGCGCAGCGTTGAGCTTCTCGACGGCTTCGCGTGTCGGAACCAGGACCTTGCCACCCATGTGACCGCACTTCTTCACCGAAGCCAGCTGATCCTCAAAGTGCACGCCGGCTGCGCCGGCTTCGATCATCGCCTTCATCAACTCGAATGCGTTCAGCACACCGCCGAAACCGGCTTCGGCATCGGCGACGATGGGCTGCAGATAGTCGACGCTGTCGTTGCCTTCAGCGTGATTGAGCTGGTCCGCACGCAGCAACGTGTTGTTGATGCGCTTGACCACCAGCGGCACCGAGTTGGCCGGGTACAGCGATTGGTCCGGGTACATCTCGCCCGCAACATTCGCATCGGCGGCCACCTGCCAGCCACTGAGATAGATGGCCTTGAGGCCGGCCTTGACCTGCTGCATCGCCTGGTTGCCGGTGAGCGCGCCAAGCGCGTTGACGAACGGCTCCTTGTGCAGCGAACTCCACAATTTTTCAGCACCGAGTCGCGCCAGCGAATGCTCGACGTGCACGGTGCCGCGCAGACGCACCACATCCTCGGCGGAGTAGTTGCGCACGACCCCGCGCCAACGTGGGTTGTTGCTCCAGTCGAGCTTGATCTGTTCGGCGGTCGGAAGAGAGGCTTTCATGGTGGACACCTTGCTGGTTGGTGGTGTGAAAACACGGTGGCGATGGATGTTGCGGTGCGTTGTTGGCAGGAACTACTTGTAGTAGCGGCTTCACCCGCGATCCTTACGCAGGGCATCGCGGCTGAAGCCGCTCCTACGGGAGCTGTGGATACGCGGCGAGGGTCAGGAAATCGGCGAGGGTGTCGGCGTGTGTGAGCTTGCCGAGCAGATCGGCCGCCTCGCCGACACGCGCCTGACCCGGCATCGACGTTGCCGCGAGGCGTTGTCGCACGGTCGCAAGCGTTGCGTCGAAGATCGGGAAATCGATCAGTGCGCCGTCGTCGAACGAAATTCCGTTGTGATGCAGCCACTGCCACAACTGCGCACGTGAAATCTCGGCGGTCGCCGCGTCTTCCATAAGGTGGTGGATCGGCACGCAGCCCTGGCCGTCGATCCATGCCGCGAGATAGCGCAGACAGATCTCGACATTCGCGTCGAAGCCGTGGCGCGTGATGGTGCCAGCGTTGGGCGCAAGCAGGGTCTCGCGATCAGCAACAACATCCGCGCGTGCAACGGCGAGCTGGCTCGGCGTCGGCATGTGTTCGTCGAAGATGTCCTTGGCGACCGCCACCAATGCGGGATGCGCCACCCAGGTGCCGTCGTGGCCAGCCTTTACTTCGCGCAACTTGTCGGCACGGACTTTCGCGAATGCCGCTTCATTCGCAGCAGGGTCATGGTTGATTGGAATTTGTGCGGCCATGCCGCCCATTGCGAACGCACCGCGGCGGTGGCAGGTTTTGATCAACAATTCGGAATAGTGCTTCAGGAACGGTACGGTCATCGCGACCTGGCTGCGCTCGGGGAGCACGCGATCGCGGTGCGCGCGCAGGGTCTTGATGTAGGAAAAAATGTAATCCCAGCGGCCGCAATTGAGACCAGTGATGCGCGAACGCAGTGCATGCAGGATCTCGTCCATCTCGAATACGGCCGGCAAGGTCTCGATCAATACGGTGACCTTGATCGCACCGCGCGGGAGACCGAGCGCGTCCTCGGCGTGCTCCATCACGATGTTCCACAATGCGGCTTCGTGATGACTTTCGAGTTTCGGCAGGTAGAAATACGGCCCACGATCCGCCGCGTGCAATGCCTTCGCGTTGTGGAACGTGTACAGACCGAAATCGAACAGCGCACCCGCGATCAACTCGCCATCCACTTCGACGTGTCGCTCCGGCAGATGCCAGCCACGCGGCCGCACCATCAGCACCGCGGGGTCCGCCCTGACCTCATAGCGCTTGCCTTCGGGCGAGGTGTAGTTGATCGCACCGGCGACTGCGTCGCGCAAATTGCGCTGGCCGTCGAGGAGGTTCGCGAACGTCGGCGCGGTGGAGTCCTCGAAGTCGGCCATGAACACCTTCGCGCCGGAGTTCAGCGCGTTGATGATCATCTTGCGATCGACTGGACCCGTAATCTCGACGCGCCGGTCGGCCAATGCTGCGGGGATTGGCGCGACCTGCCAGTCGCCTTCGCGGACTGATCGCGTTTCCGGCAGAAAGTCCGGCAGCTCGCCTGCATCGAAGCGCGCACTGCGCGCACGCCGTGCCTGCAGCAGGTTTTGTCGCGTCGCATCGAAACGTCGATGCAGATCGGCCAGGAACGCGAGGGCGGCGGAATCTAGGACGTCCTCGTGGTTCACGGCAGGCGAGCCGATGACCTGGATCGGTGCGGGCGAAGCCTGCAATGCGGCGACCATCGTTTACTCCTGGGAATGCGGCGTGACGCTATGCAGCAATCCTAGGACGAAACTCTGTTCTTTGACAAAACAGATGATTCAATGCATTACATTATCATTGTCAATGGTTGTGCAATGCATTGATTCGACATGACTAGAAAGACCCTCGTGGACCAGAAATCCCTCAAGCGCGTCGGGGGGCCGGTGGCGCAACGGCGTCCGCATGTCCGGTCCGGAGCAGATAAGCCGCCGCGCTTCTACTACAAGGGCAGCCGGCTCAAGCAGCTGCGCGCCTTCTGCATGATCGCCAAACTCGGCACGCTTTCGCGCGCCGCCGAAGCCCTGTTCCTGTCGCAACCCTCGGTCAGCCTTCAGCTGCGTGCCTTGGAGGAGGAGCTCGGCTCTCATCTGGTCGAGCGTCGCCGCCGTCGCGTTGTACTGACGCGCGAGGGTCAGGCCTTGTACGAACTGGCCTTGCCCCTAGTAGAGGGCCTCGAACAACTCGATCAGAAATTTCGCACCCTGCGGGCCGGCCTTTCCGGCGGCGAACTTCATGTCGCGGCCGGCAGCTCGACAATCCAGTACCTGCTGCCACCGTTCGTGGCTGCATTCCGCGAGCAGTATCCAAGTGTGAAACTACAGCTGCACAACGTGACCGGAAAGGACGGGCTAGCGCTGTTGCGTTCGGATCAGGTCGACTTTGCGGTCGGCTCGATGCTGGACGTGCCGAACGACCTCAGCTACGAGGCGATCCAGTCTTACGACCCCATGCTGATCACACCGCTGAACCATGCGCTCGCGCTATTGCGCGAAGTCCGTCTCGAGGATTTGTCGCCGTATGGACTGATTCTGCCGCCGCAACGCCTCACCACGTATCGTCTGGTCGACCTGATCTTCCAGCAGCGCAAGGTGCCGTTTCATGTGGCGATTGAAGTGGGCGGCTGGGAAGTGATCAAGCACTATGTCGCGCTCGGGCTTGGCATCTCGATCGTGACCGGCATCTGCATAAGTGACGAGGATCATGCGCGGCTCGCCGTACGCAACATGAGCGCATATTTCCCGCAGCGCAGCTACGGAGTGGTCGTGCGCAAGGGGAAATACCTGAGTGCCGAAGCACGTGCCTTCATCGACCTTGTGCGGCCCGGATTGTTTACGCGCCACGACTACTGGGAAGCGGGCCACTCGGAGCGCTGATGCCAACGGACTCGCGAAAGACGGGAAAAACATTGCGATCGCCGTTCGTCACCAAGCCTGCGAAGGCGGAAGTTTTTCGACTGCACTTCCGCGCAATCGCCTGAAGATGCGTGCCAGAAAGCGAAACAGTTTTGGCACCAGCCAGATTACCGCGAGCAGGAAAAGCGCTAGCGCAACGAGAAATACCGCTGGATGGGTCAGCGCCAACGCCAGACCGCCGATAACCAAACCGTCTTCGCCCACGCTCGCGGTCCAGTTCGTGAACGGTTCCGGCGAGGTATTGATCGCAGCGCGACTGCTACTTTTCGCCAGATGCGTACCGCTGGTGATCATGCCGCCGACGAGAGCGGCGGCCATTTGCTCGGCTGGGGTTGCGCCGCCCATTGCACCCCAGGCGAGGAATGCGCCGGCCGGGATACGAATGAACGTATGCAGCGCATCCCAAACCGAATCGAAACCTGGGACCTTGTCAGCGAGGAATTCGCCGACACCCATCACGCCCGCAGCGATCAGGACCCAGGTGTGCTGCAGCACGACGAGTTGATCGGGCAAATGCAGATAGCCGTAGCGCCCGAGCAATCCGACGATCAGAATCGTCGCATACAGCCGGATACCGCTGGCCCAGGCGAGGCCACCGGCAAGGGCAAGTTGCGATAGTGAGTCCATGAATTCCTCCGCGCAGCCATCCTACTTCAGTCGAGCAGCATCGGGCAGCCGGCGCGATCGACTGACCGGCAGCGATCCTCCGACAGGTGGCCGCGCCGGAATACCGTCGTTTCTGCTAGCGTGCGATTCCCCCTTTCCGTTGCTTGAAGGTGTGCCATGGCCCGCTGGATCATGCTTGGCCTGACAATATTCGGCGCCGCCCTTGTGTTCAGCACCAAGAGCCCTGGCTTGCTTTCACTAGGCCTTCTATGCGGCTTGTTTGGCTTCTTCGGCTTTGTGTTCGTGCTGGCAGCCGATCGGGTTTCGGCAAGCGCCAGGCCAGAAACGTCGATGGCTGCGGTGGATGACCTGGCAGCGCTGCGCAAGCGGGCGACCGTAACCAGATCACGTCCGCCGAATTCTGCGGCTGCAGTAGCGAGACCCGCCGCAGTTAGCGTGCCTTCGAACGATGCGAGTTCGCCCGGCGGATCCGACCCTTCGGCACAGCGTCAGACGAGCTGATCTGCCGCGCTGCACAATACGGCGACCGCCTGCGTGCGGCACAATTGGGGCGTCGCGTACCGCGACGTTCGGACTGGGAGGCGTTCGTGGATGCTCAACTTCAGGCAATCATCATCTGGTTGATCGTGGGCGGTGTGGCGGGTTGGCTGGCGGGACAGATCGTTAAGGGACATGGCTTCGGTCTGGTCGGCAACATCGTGGTCGGTATCGTCGGTGCGTTTCTCGCCGGTTGGTTGCTGCCAAGCCTCGGTCTCGGTCTCACCGGTGTCGTCGGTGCCATCGTCTATGCGGCCATCGGCGCGATCATCCTGCTGTTCCTGATCGGCCTATTCAAACGAGTCGCCTAGCGACTCTCGCAGCGCAAAGAAAAAGGGCCGGATTTCGATCCGGCCCTTTTTTTGACTTGCTACAGCCAGGCTGTGCTATTTCGAGATATCCACATCCTTGGTTTCACGCAGGAAAAACGTGCCGATCACGAACGTCATCGCGGCGATCACTACCGGGTACCAGAGCCCCGAATAGATGTTGCCGGTCCAAGCAACAAGGGCGAATGCCGTGGTTGGCAGGAAGCCGCCGAACCAGCCATTGCCGATGTGATACGGCAGGCTCATCGAGGTGTAGCGGATGCGCGTCGGGAAAAGCTCCACCAGCCACGCGGCGATCGGTCCGTAGACCATGGTCACGTAGATGACCAAGAGCGTCAGCAGCATGATCAGCATCGGCATGTTGATTTGGTCGGGATTTGCCTTCTCGGGGTAGCCCGCTTCCTTCAGCGCCGCCTTCAATTTCGCACCGAACGCCTCAGCCTGAGCCTTGAACGCGGCTGGTTCCATGCCGCCACCCTCGAACGACGCGATTTCGGTACTCCCGATCTTGACCGAAGCGACATTGCCAGGCGTCGCAATCTGGTTCGAATACGGCGTACCACCTTTCGCCAGCACGCTCTTGGCGATATCGCAGGAGCTGGTAAAGGTCTTCTTGCCGACCGGATCGAATTGAAAATTGCAGGTGGCCGGATCCGCAGTGACGACGACAGGACTGTTCGTGCTGGCCGCCTCGATCGCAGGATTGCCGTAGTGCGTGAGCCCCTTGAAGATCGGGAAGTACGTGAACACCGCCAGTAGACAACCGAGCATGATGATCGGCTTGCGCCCGATGCGATCCGAGAGAGCGCCGAACACGACGAAAAAGGGCGTCCCGATCAAGAGTGCTGCAGCGATGTACACGTTGGCGGTGAATGCATCGATCTTCAGCGTCTGGGTCAGGTAGAACAGACTGTAGAACTGGCCCGCGTACCACACCACGGCTTGTCCAGCGGTCGCGCCGAACAGTGCAAGCAGTACGATCTTGCCGTTGTTCCAGTTGCCAAATGAATCCGTCAACGGTGATTTCGAACCCTTTCCTTCCGCCTTCATTTGCTGAAACAGCGGCGACTCGTTCAATTGCATGCGGATATAGACCGACACTGCGAGGAGCAGCGACGAAATGAGAAACGGAATGCGCCAACCCCAGGTATCGAAATCCGCGCCGAGCAATTTGCGGCAAATCAGGATCACGATCAGAGACAGGAACAGACCAAATGTTGCCGTGATCTGAATGAAGCTCGTGTAGAAGCCACGCTTGCCGTGCGGTGCGTGCTCGGCGACATAGGTTGCCGCGCCACCGTATTCGCCACCCAGTGCAAGCCCCTGCAGCAATCGCAATGCGATCAGCAATACCGGTGCCGTGACGCCGACCGACGCATAGGTCGGCAATACGCCGACCAGGAACGTACTAAGACCCATGATGACGATCGTGATCAGAAACGTGTACTTGCGTCCGATCAGATCGCCCAGCCGTCCGAAGATGATCGCGCCGAATGGACGAACAGCAAAACCTGCAGCGAAAGCAAGCAGCGCGAAGATGAAACCGCTGGTCGGGTTGAGGCCGGAAAAGAATTGCTTGGCGATGATCGCCGCGAGCGAGCCATACAGATAGAAATCGTACCACTCGAAAACGGTACCGACGCTTGACGCGATGATGACGCGTTTGTGTCCAGAGGTGATCGGAGGGGCTGCGGGTGAAGCTCTGTTCGTCGCCATCTGCATTCCCCTTAGAACGAGTATTTGGTGGTGACCTGCAGACGCGTCAGGTCGCCGTCGAGGCCGCTCTCGATCTCGCGACGACCGAACATGAGTTCGGCACCAATGTCGAGTTTCGGAAACGGCGAATAGAAGATGTTCGCGCGCAGGC
>JBDSNK010000136.1:0-6132 GCA_039915385.1 Dokdonella sp. | reverse complement strand
CTGGAGGACCCGCCATGGACGGCTTTCGTTCGCGATCCTTCGCGGGATTTCGAGCAATGCCCTCCGGCATTGCGAGCCGCTGAGCGACCGGCCATGGATGGCCGGGCTGGAGGACCCGCCATGGACGGCTTTCGTTCGCGATCCTTCGCGGGATTTCGAGCAATGCCCTCCGGCATTGCGAGCCGCTGAGCGACCGGCCATGGATGGCCGGGCTGGAGGACCTGCCATGGACGGCTAAGTCCACGCCGCTCTTTCTAGCCAACTCACCGTCCAATCACGGCCAGCCAACCTTCAACGCGTTTCCAACCAAAACGTAACCGGTCCGTCATTGACCAGATGAACCTCCATATGGGCGCCGAATCGCCCGATTTCCACCCTCGCATGCTGCTCACGCGCCAGTTGGACCAGGCGCGCAAACCAGTGTTCCGCATCCGTCGGCGCCGCGGCCGTTGAGAATCCCGGACGCATCCCCGAGCGCGTGTCGGCAGCCAGGGTGAATTGCGAGACCAGCAGCAAACCGCCAGCCGTGTCGCCCAGCGAACGATTCATGCGTCCTTGTTCGTCGGCAAATACGCGATAACCCAGCACCCGCTCGAGCAGACGCCGCGCCTGGGTCTCGCCGTCGTCCGGCTGCACCGCGACAAGGGCCAGCAGACCGGCACCAATCGCGCCCACGGTCTGGGCGTCGACCTCGACGCGGGCACTGCTCACACGCTGGATCAAAGCGATCATCGGGCTCTCCCGCAGACGGACGTGCATCGTGGACGCGGCGTCGCGCCGCGGTCAACGCGCATCCTGCCCTTACAATCGCTGCTGTCATGAACGCCTCATTCCGATGAATCCCGCGCGCCTTTCTTGGCCGGTGGCCGTGCTGCATGCCGCGCTGCGCCTGGTCGGACGGCTGCCGCTGCGCTGGCTGCATGCGCTTGGCGCCGTCTTGGGCCGGGTGCTCTGGCTCGGCAACGGTCGCGCGCGCCGCATCGTCGAGCGCAACCTCTCCTTGGTAGTAACGCAAGAGAGTGTCGAAATACGACATCGTCTCGGTCGCGCGACGATGGTCGAGACCGGCAAGGCCATGGTCGAGATTGCAAAGATCTGGGGCAATCGCCCTGACCAGGCGCTTGAGCTGATCCGTGAGGTCCGCGGCGTCGCCTTGTTCGAGGCGGCGCTTGCGCGGGGCCGCGGCCTGATCGTCGCCGCGCCGCACCTCGGCTGCTGGGAATTGCTGAACTACTGGCTCGCCTCGCGCACGCCGCTGGCGATCCTGTATCGCCCACCACGCCATGCGCTAATCGAACCGCTGCTGCTTAAAGTACGCGGCGCGATGCCGGTCGAGCAGGTCCGCGCCGAGGGTGCCGGCGTGCGCACCTTGTACAAACGCCTGGCTGCCGGCGGTGTGGTCGGCATCCTGCCTGATCAGCGGCCGCGGGGCGGCGAAGGCGTCATGGCGCCATTCTTCGACGTGCCTGCTTCGACCATGGTGCTGCTGCCGCGCCTGGCCCAGCGCACGGGCGCCACAGTGCTCTTCAGTTTCATCGAACGCCTGCCGCAGGGAACCGGCTATTGCCTGCATTTTCTGCCTGCGCCGGATGCGGTCGCAGAGGCGGACGTCAACGTCGCCTGCAGCGCCCTCAATAGTGGCGTGGAAGAATGCGTGCGGCTTGCTTTCACGCAGTACCAGTGGACCTACAAGCGCTTCCCGAACTGAGCTTGCTCGGTCGAGATTCGCGGCGACGCCTGTGCAAGCGAACTAGGGCGCGGCACGTCCGGACCCGCACTTCAACGCTGGCGACGCTCGATCGAATCGACCAGCATGAGCTCGCAAGCACCACCACCGCTGTCGTCGCGGCGCAGTGAACTGGTCCAGCTCCAGCCATCGCTGCGGCTTGCCTGCACCAGCTGGCCGCGCATCGTGACGATTTCGCCAATGCGCACCTGCGCCAGTGCGCGGGCGGCGGTGGCGTCCGCAGGAATCATGTGCATGTTGGCGGCCGAGCGCACGATCTCGTCGGCGGGAATCGGCGGCGCGACCTTCCATCGATAGCTGAAATAGCGGGCGGACTGGGACAGCTCCAGTTGCGCAATCACGTCATTGTCGGACATGCGCTTCCA
Source organism: Dokdonella sp. (assembly GCA_039915385.1). Lineage (GTDB taxonomy): Bacteria > Pseudomonadota > Gammaproteobacteria > Xanthomonadales > Rhodanobacteraceae > Dokdonella_A. The sequence continues at coordinate 4,020 of JBDSNK010000136.1, read as the reverse complement.
GCCGACCGCAAGATCGGTGGGTGCCAGTGCGCTGCCGCCATCAAACGTATAGTCCTGCCGCGACAGCACACGTGCCTCGATCGCGTAGTCGGCGAGCGGGGTGAGCTCATAGTCGCCGTGCCGGATCGGCGCACGGTTTGCGGGTTCCGTCTGCACGGGCTCCATGCCAACCAGCACGCCGGGCACCTGCGCAATCGGTCGATGCAGCAACCAGTTGGCCGCACCCAACAACGATAGCGCGAACAGGGCAATGACGAACGGGCGCACGGGGTGTGCTAATTCGTAGCAGGCTTGTGCAAGCGGCGCAGGAACACGGTCATTTCCTTCGCGGCCTGCTCGTCTCCGCGTTCGCGCGCGACTCCGATACCGCGTTCGAAAGCCGAAACTGCGCCGGCGCTGTCGCCACTGTCGACAAGGGCCCGACCGAGCATTTTCCAGGCTGCGGAATAGTTCGCGTCAAACGCGACCGCCTCGCGGAACGCCGTCGCGGCGCCGATCGCATCGCCGTGGCAAAGCAAGGCGTTGCCGAGCGAAAAGCGCAGCAACGCGCCGTCACGCGGTCCACCAAGTTGCGCACGCAGGCGAGCAATGAAATCCTGGTCCATAACGCCATCATCGCGCGCTTCGGACGTCCGTGCAGCCGGCTTTACGTTCAATTACGCATCTCGTGCGCGGCGGTGGACGTCGTGGGTGATCGCGCCCACGCGACGCGGCGGCGGTTCGAAGAACTGGGGTTGCGCCAGGGTGGCACGCATGTCGGCCACGCCGCTCGCCCAATGCTCGCGCATGGTCCTCACGCCGAATGCGTAGTCCTTGTACTGCTCCTCGTCGTGCTTGGCCTGATAGATCAGGTGGATCACGTTGAACACGCGATCGCACAGCCATGGCTGCAGGTCGACGAGCAGGTTCTCGGGAAGGTGCTTCGCCGGCACCTGCTCCAGCAGCAGGCCGAGCGCGCTGCGCAGCTTCTGCTGACGCGCAACGACATCGGTGCCGAAACGGGTGCGGCTCGAATATTGGATGTCCTTCTGCCGCTCCATCACCTCGGCCATCGTCTTGGGCAGCGCACCGCCAGCGCTCCACAAGTCGACCTGCAATAGCAGGCTGTCGCGACGCGGGTCGGATTCGAGCACATAGTCGAGCGGTGTGTTGGAGACGGTGCCGCCGTCCCAATAGGATTCACCGTCGATAACGACGGCCGGGAACGCCGGTGGCAACGCCCCCGACGCCACGATGTGCTCCGCGCGCAGCTTTTCAAGCGCGGAATCGAAGTAGCGCACATTGCCGGTGCGCGCATTCGCGGCGCCGACTGAGAGGCGCACGTCGCCATGGTTGATGCGGTCGAAATCGACAAGTCTCTCCAGCGTCACCTTGAGCGGCGCAGTGTCATAGAAACTGGTCGCCGCCGCGCTGCCGTCGGCCAACAAGAACGGCGATATCGGGCGCGGGCTGTAAAAACCGCGTTGGCCGTGCGCGATCGCGCCCATCGCGCTCAGCGCGTTCATCCATGCACCGAGCGGCGCGCTCGGCGGCAGCCAGTCGGCCATCGCGTTGATCGCACTGAATGGCAGGGCGAAGTCGCCGGCCGGCTCGCAGATCGTGTCCCAGAATTCGCGCAGGCGATCAACGCGCTGCTCCGGCGCATTGCCAGCGATGATCGCCGCATTGATTGCGCCGATCGACGTGCCGGCAAACCAGGTCGGACGAATGCCCGATTCGTGCAAAGCCTCGTAGACGCCGCACTGGTACGAACCGAGCGCGCCACCGCCCTGCAGCACGAGCGCGACGGTCTCGTAGCGCTGCGAGGATTCAAGTGGGCTGTCGCCCGCCTTGCCCTTTGCGCGCGCACGCGGCGCGGCGCGCGATGCGCGTTCGCGCTGCCCGTTACTCTGCGTTGCGGTTCGCGTGCGTGACGGCGTCATTGCATGCTCCAGCCGTGGCTTACGATGAGGCTCTGGCCAGTCAATGCATTCGTCTCGAAGCCGGCGAAGAACAACGCGCAAGCAGCGACGTCGTCGACCGTGGTGAATTCGCCATCGACGGTATCCTTGAGCATGATTTTCTTGACGACGTCGTCCTCGGAAATGCCGAACGACTTCGCCTGTTCCGGGATCTGCTTCTCCACCAGCGGCGTGCGTACAAAGCCGGGGCAGATCACGTTGGCGCGCACGCCGTGCTCGGCGCCTTCTTTCGCGACCACCTTGGCCAGCCCAATCAACCCGTGCTTGGCGGTCACGTACGGCGCCTTCAGCTTCGATGCTTCCTTGGAGTGCACCGAGCCCATGAAGATGATGGCGCCGCCGCGGCCACGCGCGTACATGTGGCGCAGACATGCTCGCGTGGTAAGAAATGCGCCGTCGACATGGATCGCCATCAGCTTCTTCCAGTCTGCGTAGGAGAAATTCTCGATCGGATTGACGATCTGGATGCCGGCATTGGAAACAAGAATATCGACTTGGCCAAACTGTTTCACGACCGCATCGACGCCCGCGTCGACGGCCTGCTCATCGGTGACATCCATCGCAATACCGATCGACTTCGCGCCTTGGTCCGCAAGCTCCTTCGCGGTGGCGTTTGCACCATCGGGGTTGAGGTCGGCGATCGCGACTGCGGCGCCGTTCCTCGCAAAGACTTCGGCGATGCGCTTGCCGATACCGCTCGCCGCGCCCGTCACGATTGCCACTTTGCCGTCGAGTTGCATCTGCGCTGTCCTGTGAACATGCCGTTTTTCGCGGCGGGAAAAGGGATCTTGTGCAATGGATGCCACATTCGATACATCGCGAGTCGCGTTACCTGGCGACGTCACGCTGCCGGAAAATGCTCCTGCATTTCCGACCCACGCGGATGCGGCACCTGTCCACTGGCGTCCGGAACGTCAACGCGCCGGCTTACCTTGCGACGTGACGCCGCCGAAATTTGCTCCTGCAATTTCGGCATTGGTTTCGATGTGATTCCAGGCTATCTGAGAGAACACCGGGAATTGCTCCTGCATTCCCGGTGTACATGCCATCCATGGCTCGCTGGCAATTGCTCCTGCATTGCCAGCATACCGGCCATCCATGGCCATAAAAAAAGGCGCCGCTCGTTGCGGGAGCGACGCCAGGATGGGAGCAATGAATGAAACCCATTCCTGTGACCCCTGCATGACACAAGAGTTCCGCGTTGGAGCAAGCCGCGCTCAGCCGTCGCGCGCACTTCCTCGCGGGTCGATATCCAGATCCTTGAGCTTGCGGTAAAGATGCGTGCGCTCCATGCCTACCGCCTTTGCGAGCTTGCCGACGCTGCCGCCGGCTTCGTTCAGCTGATGCAGCAAGTACGCGCGCTCGAACTGCTCGCGCGCTTCGCGCAGTGGCAGGCTGAAATCGACAGCCGCGCCCACCGTCGCCGGCACACTCGCTACCGTTGTTGCAACACTGCCGAGCGCGAGTTCGTCGAGACCGACGTCAGCCGCATTGCCGAGTACGAGTAGACGCTGCACCAGGTTGCGCAGTTCGCGCAGATTGCCGGGCCAAGCGTAGTGACGCAGCCGGTTCTGCACAGCGACCGGGAAATTGCGGTACGGCAAGGTGTCACGGCTGGCGAAATAGTCCGCGTAGTAACGCAGCAGTTCGGGCATGTCGTCGCTACGTTCGCGCAGCGGTGGTACTGCAATCGGAACCACCTTGAGCTGGTAGTACAGCTCCTCACGGAAACGTCCGCCTGCGACGAGGGCTTCGAGGTCCTGCGCGGTCGCGGCGATCACGCGCGCATCGATTGCCATCGGTTCATGACCGCCGCAGCGGATCAGCGCACGCCGTTCGATCACGCTGGCCAGACGCAACTGCAGTTCCGGATCGAGATCTGCGACTTCGTCGAGGAACAGGGTGCCGCCGTTGGCCTGCTCGATCAGGCCGTGCTGCACGCCGTTCGTGTCCTCGACGCCGAACAGCGCAATCGCCGCATGCTCGCGACCGATCGCACCCGCGGCGACGGTGATGAAGGGACCGTTGCGACGTGCGCTGCGCTCATGCAGCGCACGCG
>JBDSNK010000127.1:0-6616 GCA_039915385.1 Dokdonella sp. | reverse complement strand
ATTTTCAATCTCAACAACAGCACAGTCGCCTTCAACCTCGCCGACGGCATGGGCGGCGGCGGCATCGTGCTGTCGCGCACCGGCACACTGCAGCTGAAGGCGCAAAGCTCGATCGTCGGCAAGAACTCGGTCGACATCGGCGCCACGCTTGCTGCGGATATCGCAAAGAGCCAAGCCACCGTCACGATTTCGGGCGCAAACAACCTGGTCGTTGCGGTCGATGCAGCCATAGCGCTACCCGCTGGCACGCTTCGATCCGATCCGCAGCTTGCGTCGCTCGCCGCGAACGGCGGCCCAACGCGCACGCATGCGCTGCAAAGCACGAGCCCGGCAGTCAATACCGGCAACAACAGCAGCAACCTCACGTTCGATCAACGCGGCACGGGCTTCTGTCGCGTCTCCGGCGTGCACGCCGACATCGGCGCCTACGAGCGCCAGAGCGGTTGCGATTCGATTTTCCGCAACGGGTTCGATCCATGAGTCGGGGGCGGCCCGTATCCGCGGAGTAGCCATGCCATTCTGTGCTTCACTTGCGTGACCCACTCGTCGCTCGTAAAATTCCTTCATTACCACGGTAATGGACATACGCATGAACGCGACCAGCAAACTGACAGCACAAGGCCAGGTGTCGGTTCCCGCCTCCGTACGGCGCAAGCTCGGCATCGGTCCGGGCGCCACGCTGGCATGGGAAGCCGATGGGGATCGCGTCATCGTTCGGCGAATCGGCGCGCATACGTCGGAGGCAGTCCATGCGGCGTTGTTTGCAGACAAGCCGACGCACAAGACCTTGACCGAGCTCAGGGCCGGCATCACTGCACATTTACGCAAACGTCATGCGCGCGATTGATACCAACGTCCTGGTCCGGTTGTTGGTGCGCGACGATCCTCCGCAACTCGCGGCGGCGGAAGACTTCATTGCGAAAGGCGCCTGGGTCCCGCTGCTCGCACTCGCCGAAACGGTCTGGGTGCTTGACACGGTCTATCAACGAAAGCCTGCGCAAATCGCCATTGCGATCGACATGCTGCTTAATCATCAGCAACTGGTGTTGGAGCGCGCTGATATCGTTGCTGCCGCATTGGCTCGCTATCGCAAGAAAGCGAAACCGGAATTCAGCGATTGTCTGATGCTGGAAATTGCGCGGGCCGCCGGGCACTTACCATTTGGAACGTTCGACAAGCCGCTGGCGAAACTCGATGGTGCTCAACGTCTGGACGTGAGGAATCCCCGCAAGTCGATACCTCAATAGACGAAGTGCCACAATTTAGATGACCGACCTTGTCGTGCTCCCGGGCCTTGACGGCACAGCAACCCTGCGATCTGCCTTCGTGGATTCGGTTGCTGCCGAATTTGATTCCATCACTGTCGTCTCTTACCCAACGAACCAAGTACTCGACTATTCCCAGCTCGAGTCATTCACGCGCGCCGCATTGACTCTGGACAGGCCATTCGTCCTGCTTGGCGAATCGTTCTCCGGTCCGATTGCGCTCTCTATTGCGGCAGAACCGCCGTCGGGGCTGCTCGGACTAGTGCTTTCCACATCCTTTGCCAGGAGCCCGATTCCTCTGCTTTCGCCGCTCGCGTCATTCGCTCGCTTCGCACCCGTCAGAGCGCTACCACTTCCGCTTCTGTCATGGTGGCTGCTTGGTCGCTGGGCCACGCCCGAACTGGAGTCCTCGCTCCAGCGTGCCCTGCTCGGAGTGACGCCTTCGGTTCTGCGGACGCGAGCGACTATTGCTCTTCGTGCCGACATGACTTCGCGGCTCCACGCAATTTCGGTGCCGACGATCTATCTCCGCGCGACCGAGGACAGGCTGCTGTCGCGGTACGCGGGCGAGCACATCCTTTCAAACATATCGCACGCCACGTCCGTCGATATCGCAGGACCTCATTTGCTACTCCAGGCCGCGCCGCGAGCTTGCGCTCTTCCCATAGTGGCTTTTGCGCGTAGGTTGACGGGTTGAGTCAGCTCAACGCAACTTCGTCGCCCGCCTCGCATTGAGCTCCTCCGGCGCCGCAAACGTGTCCGGCCGTGCGATCGCCCAGAAACGCTGGAACACCGCGTGCTCGGGCACGCCGGTGAGCAGTTCGCCGGGTTCGAGGAAGCGGTACAGCGTCGCCAGCGAACGCACTTCGTTCGACGACACGCGGCGGATCACGTGCTCGGGACCAAGTTCGCTCGGGTGCTCAAGGCCGGCGGCCTGGATCAGTTCCTTCAACGCGCGCAAGGTGTTGTTGTGGAAGTTGGCGACGCGGCTCGCCTTGTCCGGCACATCGAGCTTCTGCCAGCGACGTGGATCCTGCGTCGCGACACCGGTCGGGCAGCGGTCGGTGTGACAGCTTTGCGACTGGATGCAGCCGAGCGCGAACATGAAACCACGCGCGGCATTGCACCAGTCGGCACCGAGACTCAAGGTGCGCGCGAGATCGACCGCAGTGATCACCTTGCCACTCGCGCCAATGCGGATCTTGTCGCGCAGGTTGAGGCCGACCAGGGTGTTTTGCACCAGCATCAACGCCTCGCGCAGCGGTGCGCCGACGTGGTCGGCGAACTCCAGCGGCGCCGCGCCGGTGCCGCCTTCGCCGCCGTCGACCACGATGAAATCCGGCAGGATGCCCGTCGTACCCATCGCCTTGGCGATGCCGAACCATTCCCACGGATGGCCCATCGCGAGCTTGAAACCGGTCGGCTTGCCGCCCGAAAGTTCACGCAGGCGCGCGATGAAACGCAGCAGGCCTTCGGGCGTGTCAAACGCGGAATGGCGTGAAGGCGAGACGCAGTCCTCGCCCATCGGTACGCCGCGCGTCGCGGAAATTTCGGCGCTGACTTTCGGCGCTGGCAGCACGCCACCGTGACCGGGCTTGGCACCCTGCGACAACTTCACTTCGATCATTTTGACCTGCGGCAGCACGGCCTTCTCGGCAAACCGCGCTTCGCTGAACACACCCGCACGCTCGCAGGCGCCGAAGTAGCCCGAGCCCAGTTCCCACACGATGTCGCCGCCGTTCTCGCGGTGATACTCCGACAGCGAGCCCTCGCCCGTGTCGTGGTAGAAGCCGCCGCGGCGCGCGCCTTCGTTGAGTGCGCGGATCGCATTCGGCGAGATCGCGCCGTAGCTCATCGCCGAGATATTGAACACGCTGGCCGAGTACGGTTGCGTGCATTGCGGGCCACCGACCGTGATGCGGAAGTCGTGGCTGTCGATGAGGCTGGGCCGGATCGAATGGTTGAGCCATTCGTAGCGCTCTTCATACACGTTCAGCTCAGTGCCGAACGGGCGCACGTCGAGCGCATTCTTTGAGCGCTGCTTCACCACTGCACGCTGCACGTGCGAGAACGGCACTTCCTCGTTGTCCGACTCAACCACGTACTGGCGCAGCATCGGCCGCACCATCTCGAAGAAGAAGCGGATATGGCAGATCAGCGGGTAGTTGCGGCGCAGCGTCGAACGCGTTTGCGCAAGATCGGCAACGCCAATCGCGACCAGCGCGGCTGAAACGATCGCGAGCAGCTTGACGGCGCGACCGTCGTTCCAGCCCAGCAACGCGAGCAGGCAGACCAGCACGCAAATTGCGAACGCGAGATACCTCGAAGGCAGCCACTTTTCCATCGCTCACTCCTGGTCGATTCGCAGCGGCGCGCGAGACACCGCGAAGAGGCGAGCATAGCCGAGGTTTCGTTGAAGGCTTTGCGGGCTAAACTTGGCGCATGGACCAAACCGAGCGCCCGAAGACACCGCGCAAGCGGAAATCGCCTGCAGCGGATGCCGCCGTGCCGACGCCGGGCGATATGCCCGCGACGCCGAAACCGCCGCTGCGTCGCGCTTCCGCGAAACCTGCTGCAACGGATGAGGCGGAGGTGAAACCCAGACGCGCATTGCCAAAGCCGCCGTCGTCGACGTCTGAGGCGAAGCCGCGCGCGCGTGCCGCGGCAAAAACGCTGCCCTTGCCATTGCCTGCCGTCGAGCCGCCGGCGACAACTGCGCAACCATCGACACCACCGATACCCCCTGCGGTGCCCGCATCGCGTCCATCACCTTCCGTCTTGCCACCAATGACGCAGGCCACGTCGAGCGCTCCGCATGAAGCGCCGACGCCCGCGGTGCGCAACGACTCCGGCGCACGTACTGGTTCGGCTGTCGAAACGCCAACGCTCACGACACCGGGTGCGCCGGCAAATGCCGTCACGCCCTCAACTACCGCGACTACCACTCCGCAAGCATCCGAAGCACCGCGCCATACACCGGCATTGCCGCAAACGACGACGCAAATCGCCCCCCCGATCAGCGCACCGCCTTCTGCAACGCCGGCGCGGCCACCCGCGCAAACCCCATCGGCGGTGCAGCCGCTGAACCCAGTCGCTAGCGCACGCGTCACTGCGCCTGTGCCGGCGCCGCGCGTGGCGACGGCGATCAGCACGCCATCCGCATCCGTACCGCAGACAAACAAACCCATCGCGCAGGCGCCGACGACCCAGGCGCGGAGCGCCGACAGACCTGCGCAATTGACGCCGTCGACACCGACGTCCACTTCGCCGAACACGGCATCCACGACAGCATCGCCACCCGCGACCGCGGCCGCTCCGCAAATCACCGCGCAGGCCACACGGCCGGCGCCCGCTTCTGCGTCGTCACCATCGATGCTCGCGCAGAAACCGATGCCTAAGCCACCGCTCGTGACCCCGCCCGCGTCGGCGCCGATTGCACCGCCGCGCAACCCGCCACGCAGCAAGGAAACCGAACCCGCGGAAGCACCCGCGATGGTTCCCTCGTTCGCGCGCGAGCCGTCGCCCCGCGCGCGATCACCAGCAACTTCGCGGCCGGCCGATACATCGACGCGTTCGGCCAAGGTCATCGACTGGATGATTGGCTATCTGCCGCCGCAGCACCAGGTTCGCGTTCGCGAATACCTGGTGCTGATGCGCATGGATCGCCCGGTTGGTGCGTTGCTGCTGCTGTGGCCGACGTGGTGGGCGTTGTGGTTCGCGGCGAATGATTTTCCGCCCATCGGACCGCTGCTGATCTTCACCCTTGGCGTGTTCGTGATGCGCAGCGCGGGTTGCGTCATCAACGACTATGCCGACCATGGCTGGCTCGACGCGAAGGTCGAACGCACGCGCGGACGCCCGATGGCTGCGGGGCGCGTGTCGAAGAAGGAAGCGCTGCTGCTTTTCGGCGGTCTGCTCGCGTTCGCCTTCGTGCTCGTGCTGTTTACCAACGCACTGACGATCAAACTGTCCTTCGTCGGCGCTGCGCTTGCCGCGATCTATCCGTTCAGCAAGCGTGTCACGCATCTCGCCCAGGTCGTGCTCGGCGCCGCGTTCGGCTGGGCGATTCCGATGGCGTTCGCCGCGGTGACCAATTCATTGCCACCGCTGTGCTGGCTGCTGTTCCTGGCCAACGTGCTGTTCTCGACCGTATACGACACCGAGTACGCGATGGTCGACCGCGACGACGACATCCGCGTCGGGGCGAAGTCGACCGCGATATTGTTTGGCGATGCGGACCGCGCTGCGATCGGCGTGCTGATGGCGACCTTCCTCTTCGCGATGCTGCTGGCGGGCTCGCGCGCGACGTTGCACTGGCCCTACTTTGTCGGCCTTGCAGTGGCGGCTGCGCTGTTCGTGCAGCAGCAATGGCTGATACGCGATCGATCGCGCGAGCACTGCTTCAGCGCATTCCGCAACAACAACCTGGTCGGCCTGGTGCTATGGCTCGGCTTGCTGTTCGCGCTCGCGATACGTTGATCGACCGTCGCCGCGTTGCTGCATCGGCGTGACGCTCAGGGGCCGAAGCCGTCGACGAAGATACGATCGTCGTGCAGCCTCCACCAATTCAGCAGGTCGATCAGCGCCTGCGGCGTATTGCTGGCAGCGGGCAGGCCGGCCTGGTTTGTCGTATTGACGCCGTGGCAACCGTCACAGGCGCGAATCTCCCCGGGTTGATACTCGATCCAGTAGCGCTCGCGCACGACGGGCGAATTCGGCGCGAGTGTCGATGCGGTGCCTGGTGACAGTGACTGCCACGTCAGCGCGCGTCGTGCCGGCACGAACAGCGCGACCGAACCATCGGCCGCAATCGGTTGCGCACCCGGATTCGTTGCCGCGGTCGGATTGAAGCGCAGCGCCTGAGCGTCGTTGAGCCAGCGCGTCATTGTGCGGCGCCCCGGCAGGGGCGCAGCCGGCGTGCCGAAGCCGCGCACCTGGTCGGCTTCAAAGAACTGCATCTCGTCGAGGTCGTAGATCGCGCCGCCGTCGCCCAGCGTCTGGGTGCCGCCCGGCACGCGCAAATTGAACGGCTGCTGATGGTCGGCACCGTCGCGCGTAGTGACGTTGCGCATGACCAGGATCGCCAGATCCTGATTGCGCAGGAATGCACGCATGTCGCTTTCTGCAACCTGCGCGGCGGCAAACGCGTTCTGTTCGGGTTGCGCGAGCGCGGGTTCAGTCATCGCGACCGGTGCCGTCCGCGCGTAGACCTCAACTGGCTGCAGCTCCCATAGATTGCCGCTGTATGTAACCAGCGAGCCGCCGGCGTAGTAGCTGATGCTTTTCGCGATGCCAGTGGTCAGGTTCGCCGTATTCAAGGCGTCGTTGTTCGCACTGCGGTTCTTGCTGAG
>JBDSNK010000053.1:0-18242 GCA_039915385.1 Dokdonella sp. | reverse complement strand
TCGTTGCAATCGGGTCGATGAGTATTGAGACAAAGCGCGATTCCGGCGACGCACAAGAACGTGCGCTTGCTGCGCGATTGCAGCAGGCCGAGCAGCAATTGATCGCTGCCGCCAAAGCGCGCGGCAGCCGCTGGACCTTGTTCCGGCCAACCCTTATCTACGGCGCCGGTATCGATCGAAGCCTCAGCCCGATCGCGCGTTTTGCGCTTCGCTGGCACGTGTTCCCGCTGCCTGCTGGCGCGCGCGGCTTGCGTCAGCCGGTGCACGCGGAGGATCTTGCTGCAGCCTGCGTTGGCGTGCTCGAGCAAGAGAAATGCTGTGGCAGGACGTATGCGCTGGGCGGTGGCGAGCGGCTCTCGTTCACGGCGATGCTTGCGCGTGTGCATGCGTCGCTACCCGCACGCAGTTTGCCGTTGCCGATTCCGCTCGGCGTCGTGCGCGCGTTGCTGCGGATCGGCCATTCGCTTGGCTTGCGCTCGCGCCACGCAGGCGCGATCGAGCGGCTCCACCGCGATCTCGTCGCCGACGATACGACGGCGCGCGACGACTTCGGCTGGAGGCCGCGTCCCTTTCACCCGGATGCGCGCGCATGGACCCCCGCCGGCGACACGTCGGCCTGAACGCCACAACCACGGCGGCGACGGCCGGATTCAGCAGGGCTGACTCATACTCGGACTCCGCCACGCGCCAACGGGCAAGGAATTCCTCGATGCACCCCGCTTGTTTCCTGTTCGCGATCACCTTGATCGCCGGCGCGCACTGTGCCCGAGCCAACGATTTCGCGGACATCTGTCATGCGAGCAGCAGTTATGACCTCACGATCACGCCGACCAGCCTGCTGCTGGATCGGGCCGACGTCGCGCCGCGGCGGATCCAATTGCGCAGCGGCAAGACCACGCTCGACGGCGCCGGACTGAGCTTGAACGCCGAGGACAGCGATCGGCTCGCACTGTTCGAGCAGGAAGTGCGCGCTTTGTTGCCGCAGGCGCGCACGATCGCGCGCAACGGCGTCGATCTCGCGATCAAGGCGATGCATGCGGAGACGGCTGCGGTCGGCGCCAGCGTCGAGACGTTGGCGGCACTCGATGCAAGCCTCGCCGCGCGCGGCGACGAGATCAAGCGACGGATCGCCACCAGCACCAGCACGCGCGACTGGCAGGGCGATGTGCTGGATCGCTACGGGACTGAAATCGCGGCCGATATCGCGCCCCTGCTCGCCGCCGACCTCGGCCAGCAGGCAATTGCCGCCGCACTCGGCGGCGATGTCGATGCCGCGGCTGCGCTGCGCGACCGCGCCGCCGACTTGAACGCCAATCTGCGCCCGCGCCTGGAACGGCGCATGCAGGCCTTGCGGCCACAGATTGAGGCGCTGTGCCCCTCGATCCGACGTCTGGACGAATTGCAGCGCGGCGTTCGTGGCGCGAATGGGCGACCGCTGAACCTGCTCGATCTGCAGTCGCCGAGGGGAAAGTGAGTGGCGTAGATCGCCCACAGCATCGTCGCAGCCTCGCTGTACGCTCGTTCGAGGTGTTTCTCGCCGCACTGCAGCGTTGCCAACGATCGTTTGAACGACCTAAGATGCAACGCGATGTAACCCGATTCAAATTCCAGGGCGCCAGCCAGAGGGGACTACCCATGCAGGTCCGATTGATTACGACCGCGGCCGTCGCCGCGTCCTTGTTCGGCGCGCTTGCCGCACCGAATGCACATTCGTACGACTACACCGCGCCGGTTCAGTTTCACGCGGTCGCCAACTTCGACCCGAACAACGGCGTCATTCCGTTTCCGAACAACCTGTTGTTGCTCGGCACGACCGACTTGACCCTGAATATTCCGGTGCCCAACCCGCAGGCCGCCGACGCGGGTCCGAAGCTGGCGATGAATGCGCTGGACGGCTTCAGCACCTCCGCGCCATGGTCAATGGGCTTCTCACAACCCATCGACGGCACGACGCTGGCCGGCAACGTGCACATGTTTGAAGTCACGCTGAGCGGTCCTGGCGGTGGCGTCACCGGTGTCGTGCGTGAACTGGCTTCGCCGCAGGAATTCGTGGCCGCGCTGTCGCCGTCCGATACCACCAGCCGCACGCTTGCAATCGTGCCGACGAAGCCGCTCAAGCAGCGCACCTCGTATATGGCTGTGGTCACCAACGGCATCAAGACCGCTGCCGGCACCAATGTGCGTTCGTCGTTCACGTATCTGCTGGCGACGAGTCACAACGCCCTGTGCACGGGTGGCCACTCGACCAATCCGGCCCTTTCCTCGGCCCAGGCTTGCGCGCTCGAACCACTGCGCCAGCTCACCAACGCACAGGAAGCGGCGGCGACGGCGGCGGGTATCGCACCCGGCTCGATCGCGATGTCGTGGGTCGCGACCACGCAAAGCATCACTCCGACGTTTCAGGCGCTCGCAGCGCTGACGGCTGCAACGCCGGCGGCGACGACGCATGTGGCACCGACCGGCAAGACCTTGGCCAGTCTCGGCCTCGGCCTGCCCGCAGTCGCCGACATTTATATCGGAACGATCGATCTGCCGTATTACCTGACGGCGCCATCGACGACCAATCCAACAGCGCCGCTGACCACGCACTGGAACGCAGGTCCGGGCGCGTACATCGCCCAATGCGCGCCGTTCGGCCTCGATCCCACCTCGACCAATCTCACCGCCTGCAATCCATTGCCGGTGAAGACATCGACGCAGACCGTGCCGTTGGTGATGACCCTGCCAAACGCGGCATCCGGCAAAACCAAGCCGGCCGGCGGCTGGCCTCTGGTGATCTTCCAGCACGGCATCACGCGCAACCGCACGGACATGTTCGCGATTGCCGGCACGCTCGCGGCACAGGGGTTCGCCGTCGTCGCGATCGATCTGCCGCTGCACGGCCTCACCAGCAGCGCCAACCCGTTCTATATCGGCAACACGCCGTTCGCCGCGCTGGGTGCGCATGAACGGACGTTCGATCTCGACTTCGCCAACAACACGACCGGCGCACCGGGTCCGGACGGCACGATCGACAGCTCGGGCAGCTACTTCATCAACCTGACCAGCCTGCTGACGTCGCGCGACAACCTGCGCCAGGGCGTCGCCGATCTGTTGCAGCTTTCGCACGCGGCCAGCTCGCTGCCGAACGTCGACGGAACGCACATCAGCTTCGTCGGCCAGTCGCTCGGCAGCATCGTCGGCACGATGTTCCTCGCGTTCGATCCCGTTGTGAAAACCGGCGTCATCAACGTGCCGGGTGGTGGTATCGCGCGTCTCCTCGATGCGTCGCCGGCGTTCGGTCCCCGCATCCACGCAGGTCTTGCAGCGGCGGGACTGACTCAAGGTACACCGAACTACGACGCTTATTTCGTCGCGACCCAGACCGTGATCGATTCGGGCGATCCGATCAACCTCGCGTTTGCGACAACCGGCAAGCATCTGCTGCTGCAGGAAGTTGTCGGCGGCGGCACGGTCCTGCCGGATCAGGTCATTCCGAATCGCGTTGCGGGTGCGCCGCTGTCGGGCACCGAGCCGCTCATCGCAGCGCTCGGCCTTTCCGCGATCACCGGTACCACGCAGTCGACCGATGGCATCCGAGGTGCTGTGCGCTTCCTGCAGGGTGAGCACGGATCGATCCTGGACCCGACCGATTTCCCTGCGGCAACGGTGGAAATGCAGGGTGAGATGGCGAGCATGCTGGTCACCGGCGGCACCGTCGTCCAGGTCAACAATTCGTCGATCATCCGCGGTCCGCAACCGTAATCTGGTTCATCCGAATATCCGCAGCGCGTCGTCGCACCGACGACGCGCTGCGTGACTTCCGCCCCGGGCACGCTTGCCGCTATGCCGATTGAATGACCGCCGGTTTATCCCCGGAGTTCAGTGATGCGTAGGCCCTTGGTTGCGAAATTCGCACGGGTCATCAGCGTCGTTGCGTCGTTGTCGATATCCGCGACCGCAACGGAAACGGTTGCGACCCGTTTTTCGACCGATATCGCGTTCGAGGACTGCGACGGTCTCATCTGCATCGACGTTACACTCGACGGCGCCAAGCCGCGACGCATGCTGTTCGACACCGGCAATGTGAATCAGGTCATCGTCGCCGAAGCCGCGCGCGAAGCCGGCTGGTCGCTTGAGCCTGTGCAGAAGGACGGCCAGACCGTAGCCGGCATCTACCGTGCCGGCGAACACCGCGTGACCTTTGGCAAGGTCGATGCGAAGGCGACATTCTTCGCATTCGATCGCGTGCGACTGGGTGACTATGTGCCGCCCGGGGATGGCGCACTCACCTATCCGTTCTTCAAGGATCGGATCGTGCAGATCGACTACCCGCATCATCGAGTGCGCATCTCCGACGCGATCACGACGCCGGCGCCTGCGCGCGGCGAGGGCGTCGCTGCGCTCAGGCTGATCACCTTCGGCGAGCATGGGCCGCCTGCGCTGGTGGGCTCTCCATTCACGCTGAACGGCAAAGCGCTGCGTGCACAGATCGATACCTGCTACACGGGGACGATGCTGGTCTACGATGCGGCGATCGCGAACCTCGGCTTGACCAAGCAAGGCAAGCCACAGTTCTTCCGCTACACCGACGGTGGTGTGCCGATGCTCGCGGCATCCGCGCAAAGTATTGGACTGGGCGCGCAGAGCATCGCGAAGTCGCCGCCCCTGTATTTCGTCGGTGACGGCAAGAACCCCGTGCATCAGCCCGATGGCTTGTTCGATGCATCGGTTGGCAACGCGCTGTTCGCGCACAGCGTGGTCACGCTGGATTTTCATGCGATGACGCTCGACGTGGCGCCTGCAGGCTGAACGCGGCGCCGCTCGCGATCGAAGGGCGCGTCAGTATGAAATGCCGATCCGTCGCATGATCTTGCCGGTCAGCCATGCAGGTCCGATCAGCAAATAGGCGAGATCCGTGAAGAAAGACGGCCGGCGCCCTTCGATGATGTGTCCGACGAACTGGCCGATCCAGGCGGCGACGAACACGCCGATCGCCAGCCACGCCAGATCCGCAGGTCCCAGTGTGCGGTAGAGCAACTCGGTGATGACGCCGAGCACGATGAACACCGCCAGCATCGCGGCACCGAGCGGACGCGACAAGCGCCAGTAGAAAGAGAATGCGCCGACCATCGCAAGACCGCACCAGAAGCCCGCGCGTCCGATCGACGGCGATATCGGGACCAACCAAAGACCCGCGATTGCAGCCCACAGGATTGCAGGTACGCAGATCCAGTGGATCAGGCGATTGGTCGGATTCTGATGATCGGCGCTGTAGTTGCCGAACCACTCGTTGACGCTGCGCATGCTGGCTTCCTCGTCGTTGCGCCTAATCTACGATGAGCGCGAGCGTGAGGGAACCGTCTCGGTGTTTTACGGCCGCGGCTCACTCGGCAATGCTTGTTGCTTCGCGATCGATACCATCCCCAAATAAATCCTCCCCTTCAAGAAGGTGAAGAGGCGCGCTTGCGGACCAATGGTCCGCGCGCCGATGTACGCCCGAAGGCTGTGCCTGAGGGCCGGAGGCGTTGGGTGGGGATGGTGTTGCTCGATGTCATTCCACGCCAGAGCATCGCCGCTTAAGCCGCTCCGACAGACAGTTGCTCCCACGCTGCATCGAGGCGCTCACTCGATGATGGCCGCTCAGTCGATGACGATACCGGCAAGCTTGTGCAGCGCCTCAGCGTATTTGGCGGCTGTGCCTTCAATCACGGCCCGTGGCAGCACCGGGCCAGGTGCAGTCTTGTTCCAGTCCAGCGTTTCCAGATAGTCGCGCAGGAACTGCTTGTCGTAACTTGGCGGGCTGATGCCGACACGGTACTGCTCGGCCGGCCAAAAACGCGAAGAGTCGGGAGTCAGCATTTCGTCCATCACGTACAACTTGCCCGCGGCATCGGTACCGAATTCGAACTTGGTGTCGGCAATGATGATGCCGCGCTGGGCAGCGTAATCGGCAGCGAAGCAGTAGAGCGCCAGCGTGGCCGCGCGTACCTGCTCGGCGAGATCGGCGCCAACCGCGTCGATGACCTGATCGAAGCTCACGTTCTCGTCGTGGTCGCCGAGGGCAGCCTTGGTCGATGGCGTGAAGATCGGCTGCGGCAGTCGTTCGGCTTGGCGCAAGCCGCTCGGCAAATCGATTCCGCATAGCGAACCGGTCGCCTGGTAGTCCTTCCAGCCCGAGCCGATCAGATAGCCGCGCGCAATTGCTTCGACCGCCACCGGCTTGAGTCGCTTGGTCACCACGCTGCGCTTTGCGTACAACGTGGCATCCGTGCCCGCTGGGAGGACATCGGCGACACGCTTGCCGGTCAGGTGGTTCGGCATCAGGTGCGCAGTGCGCTCGAACCAGAAATTGGAGATCTGGCACAGCATCTCGCCCTTGCCGGGAATCGGATCGGGCAGCACGACATCGAACGCCGACAGACGGTCGCTTGCCACAATCAGCAACTCGTCGACGCCGAGCGCATAAACGTCGCGCACCTTGCCGCGGTGAATCAGCTCGAGGCCGGGGAGATTCGATTGCGAGAGAACGGTCGGCACGATGGATTCCGGTAGCGATGCGCAGATGGCAATTGTAAGGGCGTCGATTCAAAAGATGCCGATTCGTGCGCGGCAGAAACCGAAGTCGCCAGCTGTCGGCACTGGTATGACGAACGCCGGCAGCTCGCGATGAACGGAATTTCAGGCGGCACTTGCTAGAATCTCCGGCCTTCCATCGTCTGCCAGCCGCATGCCTCGCACGCCCAGCAAATCCTGGCAATCGTCCATCGCCTGCGCGCACCCAACTGCGCGCGGCAAGTCGGGCGCGCCGGCATGAGTATCCTCGGCAAGTTAGTCGGTGCGGTCCTCGGCTTGATCCTGTTCCACAATCCGGTCGGCCTGCTGATCGGGGCCGTGCTCGGGCATTTCTACGACCAGGCCGTCGGGCGGTTGCGGCCGCCATCGATGGGGCAGGGCTTCATTGAACCCTTGTTCGCCTTTGCCGGTGCCCTGTCGAAGTCAGACGGGCGTGTGTCCGAACCCGAAATTGTCGCGACTGAGGCGCTGATAGCGCGCCTGGCCTTGGGTCCAGCGCAGCGGCGGGTGGCGATCGAACGATTTGGCATCGGCAAGCAAGACGGCTTCGATGCAGGTCTTGCAATCATCGGCCTGAGAAGCTGGTGCAGCGGCCGCCGCGATCTCGCCTTCGTCGTGCTCGATCTGCTGCTCGATCTGGTCCACGCGGAAGGTGCGTTGGCGCAGCCGAAACTTACGTTGGTGCGCCGATTGTGCGGCGCGCTCGGGGTCAGCGAGCACGAACTAGCCGCGCTGTCGGCGATGAAGGGCTACGCATCCACTGCTCAGGGACCGCGTGGCAGCTACGGTCCGCGACCGCCGCCATCCTTGCGCCCATCGATTGATGCGTATGCGGTGCTCGGCATCCAGCGCAACGCAGCCGAAGGCGATATCAAGCGCGCCTATCGCAAGCTCATGAGTCAGCATCATCCGGACAAGCTCGGCAGCGACGTACCGGACGAATTGAAGCGCCGCGCCGAAGATCGGGCGCGCGAGATCAATGCAGCGTACGAACGGATAAAATCGGAACGTGGATTGCGTTAGTTCGCGCCTGCATCAGCCATCGGATTGCGCATGCTGAACTGCGGCCTGTACATCGTCACGCTGCGCAATGAGGAGCCGATTTCAGTGAACCGCGGTGACCATCGCATCGAGCATCGTTGCATCCGAGTCACGCGCGTACATTGCAAGTTCGGCAAAGCGCGTGACTTCGCTGTACGTGAGCGAAACTACGTAAAGGTGTTCGAGCGAAAAAACTTGGTATTCACGCCGCTTTTCGGACTCGTCGACATTGGTTGGGCCGAGGGCGTGGTCTTGAGACAATTGAGGCCGTGGCGCGTGCGCGGTCCCTCCGGGCGCAGGAACGAATGGCTTGAAGGAATCGAGCCTTGCGAGGTCGAGCGTATCGCGCTCGCTGCACTCGTCGAAAACGGAATCGAGTTTGAACACCTTGGCTCGGTTTCGCCGCACAGCTGATTTCACGATTCACACAGGACATACCGCATGGCCAAGCAATCACCGATCATCGCCCCATCGATACTTTCGGCCGACTTCGCACGACTCGGCGCAGAAGTCGATGCCGTCATCGAAGCAGGGGCGCAGTGGATCCACTTCGACGTGATGGACAACCACTATGTCCCCAATCTCACGATCGGGCCGCTGGTGTGCGAAGCGTTGCGCAAGCACGGTGTCACCGCGCCAATCGATGTGCACTTGATGGTCAAGCCGGTCGACCGCATCGTGCCGGACTTCGCCAAGGCCGGTGCGAGCCTGATCAGCTTTCATCCCGAAGCGAGCGAGCACATCGATCGCACGATTCAGTTGATCAAGGGCTCGGGTTGCCAGGCGGGTCTGGTGTTCAATCCCGCCACGTCGCTCGACTATCTCGACTACGTGCTCGACAAGATCGACCTCGTGCTGATCATGTCGGTCAATCCGGGATTCGGCGGACAGAGTTTCATTCCGGCGGCACTCGACAAATTGCGGCTTGCGCGTCAACGCATCGACGCGAGTGGTCGGGCCATCCGTCTCGAAATCGACGGCGGCGTGAAGCCCGACAATATTGCCGAAATTGCGCGGGCGGGCGCGGACACCTTCGTGGCCGGCTCGGCGGTGTTCAACGAAAAAGATTACCGCGCGGTGATCGCGAAGATGCACGCGGCGATTGCGGGCGGTTGATCACTCCGGCCATCCATGAAGATTGCCGAAAAATGCTCGTGCATCGCCATCCATTGGGAGTGCCGGAAACGCCAGCGGACCCTGGCGTGCATCGCGCGCGGACGCAGCATACCGTCCATCCATGGACATCGCCGAAAAATGCTCCTGCATTGCCGGCATTCCGGCCATCCATGGCCATCAAAATCCCGCGCCGGCTCCGGGGATGGGGGCAATCAGCCGACGCGGGACCACAACACGGGCAATTAAATGGCGAGCCAGGCCGGGTCGGCACATTCGTCGGCGACGAGTCGATCGGCATCGCGCAAGGCATCCAGGCAAGCCGGCGCGACCATCGCTTCGCCACCGAGCCAGAACGAGTCGCCAAGGTCATCAAAGGCGGGATCGCGGCGGCTGCTGGCGCCGGCGGCGCGCGGCCGGTCGAACAGGTGGAAGTTCATCGTGCCACTCCATTCAAATCTGCAGGGAAGCAACAAAACCGAGGATGAGAGCGGCCAACGCGAATACGATGCGCAAGGGTTCGCGTGTGTAAAGTTCGGCGTTGGGATCGGGGCATTGCGTTTCCATCGTTTTCTCCGTGGCTGGCCGTCATTGCCAGCTTGGATCGCATTGGATCGCGCCGCGGAGCTCGTGCACTGCGCGATCGGGGGCAGGGCACCGACGAGTTGTGGCAATTTCCTGACGACGATGCCGGAGTCGTTGCGCGCGTGTCCGCCCGCTGCGTAAGCTGGCCGCCGTCACCAGGAGTCCAGTCCCATGCCACGCAGTATCGCCATCGTTGAAGACGAACCGCTGATCCGCGCCAACTATTCCGAGGCGCTGACGCGGCTGGGTTACGACGTGCGTGGCTATGCCTCGCGCGTCGAAGCCGAGATCGCTTTTGCGCAGCGGCTGCCCGAACTGGTGATCATCGACGTCGGTCTTGGCGATGAACCTGAAGGTGGCTTCGAACTCTGCCGCGGTCTGCGTGCAAAGGCGCCGACGTTGCCGATCCTGTTCCTGACCGCGCGCGATTCGGATTTCGATGTGATCTCGGGACTGCGCCTAGGCGCCGACGACTATCTTGCCAAGGACATTTCGTTGCACCAGCTCGCGGCGCGCATCAATGCCTTGTTCCGCCGCATGGAAGCGCTGCGCAAGCCTGTCGCTGCCGACAGCGTGATCACGCAAGGCCCGCTCGCGCTCGAGACCGAACGCATGCGCGTCACCTGGAACGGCATCGACGTACCGCTGACCGTGACCGAATTCTGGATGGTGCACACGCTGGTGCGCTTTCCCGGCCACGTGAAGAATCGCGACCAGCTCATGCGCGATGCGCAAGTCGTCGTCGACGATGCGACGATCACCTCGCACATCAAACGCATCCGCAAGAAGTTCATCGCGATCGATGCCGCGTTCGATGCAATTGATACCGTGCATGGCGCCGGGTATCGGTGGCAGACACGGGAATAGGAATTGGGGATTCGAGATTCGGGATACGCAAGAACGAAGCTCGCCTTGATATCTTGCTGGATGTATTCCCGAATCCCTATCCCCTATCCCCGAATCCCGAATCTCAGCCCTCAATGTCCCTGCGCCTGAAACTCCTGCTGGTTGCGTTGTCCACGCTGGTGCTGCCGTGGGTCGGCTGGCAGTTCGTGAAGCAAACCGAAGCGCTGCTGCGCCAAGGCCAGGAACAGGCCTTGCTCGCATCGGCGCGAATGCTCGCCAAGGCGCTCGCGGCTTCGCACGTGCAAATGCCGGCGACCGGTCCGGTGTTGTATGTGCACCGGCATGACGAACCGATCGTCGTCGACGGCTATGCCGACGATTGGTCGAACCTGCAGCCGTTCGCGCAGAGGCTCGGATCCGCACCGGACGCGCAGAAGCTGCGCGTGACGCTTGCTCGACGCGCCGATGATCTCTACTTGCTCGCCGAAGTGCGCGATGCGACGCGCACGCGTGTCGATCCCGGTGATGCACGTGCGCAGAATAGCGATCATGTCAGTCTCGTACTCGCCCGCGGCGCCGAAACACGACGCTATCTGTTGACCAGCGCCGCCCCTGGCTCGTTCGAGGCGTCCGCACTCGGCAGCGGCGAAGAACTGCCCGACCACATCAACGGCGTATTGCAGGAGGACGGTTCCGGCTACCGAATCGAATTGCGTCTACGCGGCAATCTGCCGGAGCGGATCGGCATTGGCGTTTACGACGCGGCGCAGGTGAGCGCGGATGCGCCGGAGTTGCGCGCCTTGACCCGCTACGACGATGCCGCCGCACGTGCCTTGCAACCGCTGGTGCCCGAGCGTGCGCGAGCGCGCATCGTGAGCCCCGATGGATGGTTGTTTGCCGACGCAGGTCGCCTCGTGGCGGCGGATGCAAGTGCGGTGCGCGATTCGGGCTGGTTCGCGAACTTCATCTATCGCAGCGTGATCGCGCCGGCGTTCGGCGGCTCGTCCGCGCTTGCCGAGGCGGCGCCGCGCATCGATGCGCCCGAAGTCTGGCAGGCCTTGTCCGGCATCGTGGCAACCAGCTGGCGCACGACCGAGCAGGATGGCGTCGTCGTGCTTG
This sequence comes from Dokdonella sp., assembly GCA_039915385.1. GTDB lineage: Bacteria > Pseudomonadota > Gammaproteobacteria > Xanthomonadales > Rhodanobacteraceae > Dokdonella_A. Next base: position 6,983 of record JBDSNK010000053.1, on the reverse strand, counting down.
CAGCGGCGGTGCCACTGCGCGATGGGAGCGATTTGCGCGGAGCCCTGGTGCTCGAGTTGGCGAGCCGCGCCCTGCCGCTGCTCGCGAACCGCGCCTTGATCGGTCTCGCCGTGGCGACCCTGGTGGCACTCGGTGTGGCGGGCGCGATCCTGCTCGTGTTCGGCGCATCGCTGTCGTTCCGCATCCGTCGCTTGCGCAACGCCGTCGATCGCGCGCTGCGGACGTCTGGACGTCTGGACGGCCCGTTGCCGCTTGCTGACGCGCCGGACGAACTCGGTGATCTCGCGCGCAGCTTTGGCAAATTGCTCGATGGCGTTGGTGCTTACACGGACTATCTGCGTACGCTGGCGTCCAAGCTTTCGCACGAACTCAACACGCCGCTGGCGATTGTCAAATCCTCACTCGACAATCTCGATCATCAGCAGCTGCCGGCGGCAGCGCGACCCTACCTTGCGCGCGCGCGCGACGGCGCCGAACGCCTCAGCGGAATCGTGCGTGCGATGAGTGAGGCGAACCGCATGGAGCGTGCGATAGCGTCCGCGGATGCCGAGGATTTCGACCTGCGCGCACTCGTTGGCGGTTGCGCAGAAGGCTATCGCGCGCTCGCAGGCGCGCGCGAATTGAAACTCGAGCTGCCGGCTGCCGGCGTGCCTTTCCACGGCGCGCCGGACCTGATCGCGCAGGCGCTCGACAAGCTGTTCGACAATGCCTGCTCGTTCACGCCAGATGAGGGCTGGATCGCCTTGTCCCTTCAAGCGCGCGACGACGGCGTTTGCGTGCGCGTGACCAATACCGGGCCGCTGCTGCCGGCAGCAATGCAGGAACGCTTGTTCGAGTCGCTGGTGTCTGTGCGTGAACGCGCACCTCGCAGTGGCGAGACACCACATCTGGGGCTCGGTCTGTATGTTGTTCGACTGGTCGCGGAGCTGCATCGGGGCGTCGCCGCGGCCGGCAATCTTGCGACTGGCGACGGCGTCAGTTTCTCGCTGACGATGGCCGGCATGCCGCGGCGAGGTCTTGCTGATGGAGAGGCTGGGTGAGCTGAATCGGTTCGCGAACATTTGTTTGCATCGTGCTGAGTCCGGTCTGTCGCAGCGCGGCACGCCCTGCTATCGTCGCGGCCCGCATGCCGACAGGTTCACGCCGTGATCACGCAGGACGAATTCAACGCGCTCGCCGCGCAAGGGAACAACCGCATTCCGGTAGTGCGCGAGGTGCTGTCCGATCTGGACACCCCGCTGTCGGTCTACCTGAAGCTCGCCGACGGTCCGTATTCCTATCTGTTTGAATCGGTCGAAGGCGGCGCGACCTGGGGCCGTCATTCGATCATTGGCCTGCCGTGCAGACGCGTGTATGTGTTGCGCGGGAATACGCTGACGATCGAGGATCTTGGTGAAGTCGTCGAGGCGCGCGAACTCGCCGATCCGCTGGCCGAGATCGACAGGATCCGCGCGGCGTATCACGTGCCGCAGCTGCCCGACTTGCCGGCGTTTAGCGGCGGACTGGTGGGGCATTTCGGTTTCGAGACAATCGGCTGGATCGAGCCTCGCCTCGCGCGCACCGACCTGCGTGACGAACTTGGTACGCCGGATGCGTTGCTGATGCTGTCCGAGGAAGTCGCGGTGTTCGACAATCTCAAGGGCCGGCTGTATCTGATCGTGCATGCCGATCCGGCACAGCCGCAGGCGTATGCGCGCGCGCGTCGGCGCCTGGATGAACTCGCCTTCCGTCTGCGTCACTCGGGCTCGGGCTATCCGGACGTGCTCGATCCGACGGCGCTGGAAGAAACCGATTTCGAATCCAGTTTCACGCGCGAACAATACGAGGCGATGGTCGAGAAGGCGAAGGAATACATCCGCGCCGGCGATATCTTCCAGGTGGTTCCGTCGCAGCGCCTGTCGGTACCGTTCCGCGCGCGTCCGGTCGACGTGTATCGCGCGCTGCGCGCGCTGAATCCGTCCCCTTACATGTATTTCCTCGACCTGGGCAAGACGCAGATCGTTGGCTCGTCGCCGGAAATCCTCGTGCGTCTCAAGCAGGGCAAGGTCGTCGTGCGTCCCATCGCTGGCACGCGACCGCGAGGCAAGACGAACGAGGAAGATCTCGCACTCGAGCACGAGTTGCTCGCCGATGAGAAGGAGCGCGCCGAGCACTTGATGCTGATCGACCTCGGTCGCAACGATGTCGGCCGCGTCAGCAAGACCGGCAGCGTTCAACTGACCGAAAGCTTCGTGATCGAGCGCTATTCGCACGTGATGCACATTGTCAGCCAGGTCGAGGGCGACCTGCGCGACGGGCTTACCTACATGGACGTGCTCAAGGCCACGTTTCCGGCCGGCACAGTCAGTGGCGCACCGAAGATCCGCGCGATCGAGATCATCCAGCAGCTGGAACCGCACAAGCGCAACATCTACGCCGGTGCCATCGGCTACATCGGCTGGTGGGGTGATGCAGACACGGCGATTGCGATCCGCACAGCCGTTATCCAGGACGGCCGTCTGTACGTCCAGGCCGGCGGTGGTGTCGTGTACGACTCCGACCCGGCCAAGGAATGGGAAGAGACGATGAACAAGGGCAGGGCGTTGTTCCGGGCGGTGGCGCAGGCGGCGAGTGGCCTTTGACGTTCTTCAGCCTCAGCAGGCAGCGAAGCTCATGTTGGAACAGATGAGCGCAATCAAAAAATTCCACTAGCGAGCATGGCTCAGTTGCGGCCGGTCAAAGCGCTTTGCGCCACATTCACCCATGTCGCCTGCGGCGGGCGAAGCCGGACTTCGGACTTGAGCCATCCTGCAGATGTCATCGACGCAGGGTCGGTAAGCGATCTCCGCGAAAGGATATCGTCACACCGTTGCCTGAAGAAGCGAAGGCATCTGCGACAAGGTTTGCAACAACCGCTTTGACCGGCGCTGCATGAATTCCGTCGGCGTGATGCCGAACTGGCGGCGGAACACATCGGTGAAATGGCTGTGCGTGGCAAAGCCGAGGTGCTCGGCAATGCCGGCGAAGTCCATCCACGAATCGGCCAGCAGCTGCAGGCTCGCGCGCAAGCGCAGTTGCTGCAGGTAGCCGTGCAAGGTGAAACCGGTGACACGCTTGAACGTGCGGCAGAGGTATCCCGGTGAGCAATGCACGTGTTGCGCGATTTGCGCGACCGACAAGGGTTCCCAGTACTGCAGTGCCATGATCGTCTTCGCTTCATCAGCGATCGTCCATTGCCTGCGCATGCTCACTGCATCCATCTGCTTCGCCGGCCGGCTCGGTCGATCCCAGTAACGGGTGGCCGATTGCAGAACCGCCTCGACGAGGTTGATGACGTATTCCTCGACCGCAAGGATCGGCAGTTCGCTGTCGTTCTGCGTCGCCAGGAAGAGTGCGCGTTGCGCGAGGTAGATCTTCGGCGCCATCGGAGCAAACGGCTGCTGGAAGATGTGGTTCGCTTCGGCATGCCGGCCCTCGACGTACGGTATAGCTATATCCCGCAGCAACTCGGGTGACACGGCGATCCAGTCGCTCTGGTCACCTTCGAGGCTGACCGGATGGCGGTCGTAGGTGTCGCCGACGTTGTGCAGGCTCACGACATTCGGCGTACAGATCTCGCTGCGCCAATGTTCCGGTGTGAGGCGCACGCTGGTGCGTGGAAACACAATGTAGGGGCATGTTTGCGGACCACCGCCGAGGAATTGCGGGTGCTCGACGGGACAGCGGAATTCGCCGATGCCGATGAGCGACGAACGCTGCAACACGCGCTCTACCGGTGTGAGGTTGATGGCGAATACGCCACCGACATCGCGTTTCCTGGTTGCGATTGCCGCGCTCTCCATGCGTCCGGTCGCGTTCTCGTTCATGCCGTTGATCCGCCCTCAAGAAGCCGTGTCCGGCAATCCACCTGCTTGCGGGAGCCACTCTACGCCGACCTTCCGCCCGACGCGTAGGTCCAAAGTCAGGCATCGAGGCAGTGCCAAAACCGAGCATTTTTTTGACAGCGCACACGAGCGCGCTATGCAAAATTTGCCGACGGGGACCTGACAGGGAAGCAAGCGTCGCGTTGCCGGTACTGCGCAGCGGCGTGTCTGCTTCCACGCGTTGGCGCCAACGCAAGCGGATGGTCTCTCGCGTCGCGTGCGCGGAGTGCTGCCTGTGCGCGACTGGAATCATGCGCAAACGTTGCGCGAATCACTGCGCAGCGACCTAGAACAGACGGCGATGAACCCACTACGGTGTAAAACCATGCACTTCGAATACGAGCACCTTGCGGAAGGCAGAAAGCGGGAAATTATTGATTTCGATCGAGGCCGCCGTGGCGACGTTGTGCGCATCGCAATGGGTACCGGCCGCGGCTGCGTCCTCTATGGCAAGACGGCGCCGGTGACGCTGCTGGTGCCATTGAAGGGACGCTTGCAGGTCTGCGCGGGAGATTCCACCCACACGATAGCGCCCGGTCAATTGCTTGTCGTCGAGGGCGACCAGAGCGTGCAGCTGCTCGGTCGTGGCCCTGCGATGTGGGTTGCGTTGCTGGCTTCGACGCCAGCGTGGCGTGGCTTGACCGCTGTCGACTCGACACTGCATGTACGCGAGCCGGTACTGCTGCCAGGTTTGCACACGGCCGATCATCTGATTCGTCGCGGCATCATCGCAATGGTTCGCGCCGCGACCCTGGCTCGCCAGGATTCGCTGGCCACGCAAGCAGCGGCGGCATCGGTTGCGGCCGCCATCGATTATCTGCAAACGGAATTCGACCAGCTGATCGAACGTTGCCCAGGTCGCACGCATGCGCAACGACGCGCCGTATTCCTGCGTCTGCATCGCGTGCGCAACCTGATGGTGTCGAGCTGCCATCTCGAGCTCGATCTTGCCGAGTGCGCGCGCAGGGCGAGCTATTCGCCGTGTCACTTCATTCGTGCGTTCAGTGCTGTGTACGGTGAAACGCCGCACGCGGTGCTGGTCGAGCAACGGTTGCGGCGTGCGCACCGCTTGCTCAACAGCAGCGTGCTGGCGATCACCGAAGTCGCGCGCATCAGCGGTTTCGAGGACCGCTGCGCTTTCGCTCGCTCGTTCAAACGCCGCTTCGGCATGACCGCGACCGATCTGCGCGACCAGCGGCATGCATCGCTGCAGGCGGTCGCATGAGCCCGAAATAGCGCCGTTGAATTCGGGCGCGCCAGAGGGCGCGATTCATGGCTGCGAAGTTCTTCGTTCACGCTTTCCGGTGGCGGCATTCGAAAGCCGTCGCCGGGGACGAAGGTTCACCTTTCAACATTGGTTCTGGCCGCTCGTGGATCTGCGGCCGTGACGACTTCAGCAACAGGAGAAACCCATGAGAAATACACTGCTCCGACAATCGATCCGGCTCGCACTCGACACACGGGCGAGCCTCACGAAGACGCCGACGAGCGTCGCCTCACTGGCCGCCCTCGCGGCTTTCGCAATGACGACGATACCGGCGGCCGCGCAAGATGCGGCTGCCGATCAGAACAGCCAGAAGCTCGAAACCATCACCGTTACGGGTTCAAACATCCGTCGCGTGGATATCGAAACATCCAATCCGGTCATTACCATCGATCGCGCCGCGATCGAAAAGACCGGCAAGTTGACCCTCGGCGATCTGGTGCAGTCGTTGCCGGCGGTTACCGGCCCGAACGTTAACCCGCAGGTCAACAATTCCGGCGGTACCGGCTTCTCGAGCATCGGCCTGCGTGGCCTGGGTTCACCGCGTACCCTCGTGCTGATCAACGGGCATCGCTACCTTACCGGTGATCCAAATGCGATCCCGGCGAACATGGTCGAGCGCATCGAAGTTCTGACCGACGGGGCGTCGTCGGTGTACGGCTCGGACGCGATCGCCGGTGTCGTCAACTTCATCTTGCGTAGCGACTACCAAGGTGCGGAGATCTCGACCGACTACGGCATCTCCGATCGTGATGACGGCGCGAGCCGCGGTTACCAGTTCACGTTTGGCCAGAGCTCTGACAAGGGCAGCATCATGGCCGGCGTCAGCTACAAGAAGATCGATGGCGTGCTCTCAGGTCACCGCGATTTCTCCAAGAACTCGGTTTCGTTGTATGGCACCAATGGCCTCGGGCCGTCCGGAGGCAACCCCGTTCACACCACTCTCGGTGGTTCGTCATCGTCGGAGTTCGGCAACATCCAGGTTCCCGCTGCGCTGCAGGGTCAATTCGGGTGCGGTGCCGTCGCGCGCAATCCGGGCACTTCGGGTTTGAATCTCGCCACCGACTACCACTGCTATCGCAACAATGCGAGCGCGGCAGGCCCGAGCGACAAGTACAACTTCGCGACGGTCAACCTGATCATGACGCCGCAGGAACGCACGGGTTTGTTCCTCAATGGCAACTACAAGCTGACCGACAATGTGGAAGCGTACTTGTCCGTGCTGCACAACAAGACCGCCGCCGCTTTTCAGCTCGCGCCGGCCATCTACGGCACCGCCGGCGGTGCAGTCATCTCGAAAGACAGCTACTACAATCCGTTCGGGGTCGACTACGTCAAAGGCGGTAGCAGGTACGCCGCGCGCCTGGTGGCCGCCGGAAATCGAAGCGCATCCGCAGGCCGCAACGACGACCAGGTCTCGACGGGTTTCAAGGGCACGTTCAATATCTGGAACGAGCAGCAGTGGAACTGGGAACTCGGTTACGACTACGGGCATTCCGCGTCGAGCACGATCACTTATGGCCTGCCAAATGTCGGTGTCCTGAACAAGAGCACCGGACCTTCGTTCCTGGACCCGGTCACGGGCGTCGTCACGTGCGGTACGCCCGGTCATGCCATCGCAGGGTGCACACCGTTCAATCCGTTCGACTTCACGGCTCCGAGCTCGCTCGCGGCTCTCGCGAAGGCCGCGTCGCCGGGCGTCAGCAATTTCTACACGATCGAAACGGTCAAGCGCCTGGACTTGAACGGTCCGTTGTTCGAACTGCCGGGTGGCAGCGTGCAGCTGGCGGTCGGCGCGAACTATCGCACCGAGTACA
>JBDSNK010000031.1:0-5693 GCA_039915385.1 Dokdonella sp. | reverse complement strand
AAAAGCCGATGTGCTGATCGGCGGTTACGGCGACTCCACGACGCCGCAGCAGCTTGCGCGCTTCAGCGATGATGCGCAGGGCGACGTCGCGCCGATGTCCTTGCTCGGCGGACCGTCGACAGGGCTGATCACGCCCGTGTCCGGCGCCTACGAGAGCGGCGAGGGCGTGATCTACATCGGCGACTTCTATGGCCAGGCAGTGCGTGTTTTTTCCGCGTACGCATCCGGCGACGTTGCGCCGATCCGGTTACTTTCGCCACCCATCCTCGGCCAGCCGCGCCAGCCAGCGGTCGACGCGGCACACGGTGAATTGATCCTCGTCGGTTCCGGCTGCTGCATCCAGGCGTACGCGAGCGACGCGAGTGGCACCGCGACGGGGCCGCTGCGCATGCTCGCGTGGGGCGGTGGCTCGGGCAGCGTCACCCAGCTCAACAATGCGCAGGCGACGACATATCTGTCGGCGACCGATGAAGTCGCCGTAGTCGACTACGATGCGGATCCGCCATACGCCTCGAAGATTCTTGTCTTCAATCGCAGCGACAACGGCAACACCGCGCCGAAGCGCGTCATCCAGGGCGCGGCCACCGGCCTGGATTCAGGCTTGTCCGGCCTCGCCTGGGATGCTGCCTCGCGACGCTTGTTCGCACTCGTGCAGCGACCGTTACCCGACTTCAATCGCACGGGCCACATCCTCGTGTTCAATGACCAGGCCGATGGCGATGTCGCGCCCCTGCGCGAAATTGCGGGCGCCGACACCGCGCTCGATTCGACCGCGGCCGACGAATACCTCAGCGGCATCGCGATCGACTGGATTCAACGCCGCCTGCTCGTCAGCACGTCGATCAACAGCAACGCGCCGCGTTACCCGCGCCTGATCGTGCACAACCTCGACGCCAGCGACGACGCGCTGCCCGTGCATGTCGTGTCCGGCGCACAGACCGGCCTCACCGGTTCGCTCGGCACGCCGATCTTCGTGCCGGCGGATGAGATCATGGAAAACGGCTTCGATTGAGATGCTGCATTGGTGAGGTGCTCCAGCAAGAGCATCGCGACTGCAGTCGCTCCCACAAACCCGATGGTTCCGCCGTTGCCCGGCGGACTGCGTAGTGCCACCGCCGTGCTTCCGGAGCACTGCGCGTCCCTTCTCATTGTGGAAGCAACTGTCTGCAGGAGCGGCTTCAGCCGCGATGCTCTGGCATGGACTTACGCCGAGCGACACCATCCCCACCCAACCCTCGCCTTGAAGGAGAGGGCTTGCGCATTTGTGTGGTCTTAAGCCGCGATGCTCGTGCCCACGACAACCCGGCGATGAAATGGCGTAGGCGAGATTGCCGCAACCGTGCGCCAGTGCCGTGCTTCCCTGGGGGTTCGGCGCTACGCTCGGAACATGAACCCGCTCGCCCGCTCTGCTTTTGCCGGCCCCGCCTGTGCAGCGTGTTTGCGAATGGGTCTGCTCATTTTCGTGCTGCCGATCGCTGCGGCGTTTGCTGTGCCACCCAGCAGTTACTTCACCACATTCGCCACGAACGAAAACCCACTCTACGAATCCGCCGCATGGTCGAACATCGACGCGACGCGCACCTCGATCGCCACCTCAGGTGGCCGCGCCTTCGGCACGCAGGCAGGCGGCGCCTACGACGATTCGGTGGCATGGCTCAATGGCGCATGGCCAGCCGATGTGCAATTGACCGCAACCGTGTTCCGCGGTTCGTCGAGCGGCATCGAGGAACTGGAACTGCTGTTGCGCGGTGCACAGACCGCGACCACGACGACGGGCTACGAGGTCAATTTCGCGCATGACGGGCAGTACGTGAATCTCTATCGCTGGGAGGGTGGCATCCAGCTCGCAGACTTCGTTCCGATCGTTGCCGAAAACACGCACTCGATTGCCGACGGTTTGCACACGGGCGACCGCATCCGCGTGCGTATCCAGGGCGACACCGTCACCGCGTTGTACGACAAGGGCGCGGGCTGGGTGACGATCTTCAGCGGCAGCGACACCAGCGTGGGCGGCCACGCCAAATACGCGTCGGGCCGCCCTGGCATTGGTGCCTTCAAGACCAGCGGCTCGGGCGCGTTGGATCAGTTTGCGTTCGAGGATCTGACGGTAGAGGCGGACGGCATCTTTGCGGATGGATTCGAACAGCGTTGAGGCGGCATGGATCCAGTTCGCCTTGAGCGTCTCATCGACATTGGACAAGCTGCACCGCGAGGCATTGGTGCGAAAGCTCGGCGAAAACTGCAACCAGCTGTTCGCGTTGCCATGTCCGCTACGACCGTGACGAACACCCTCTGCAGCGATGGCGGAGCGTGCAGCATGTCCAAACCCTCCCTCGCATGACGTTGTCGAACAGAGACGTCCGCAGGATTTGCAATGTCGAACCTGGCGCCTGCATGTCCCGTTCGCCGCGTGCCCGAGCACCTAATGGTCAATGCGACGCATATTGGACCTCGGCCGCGACGACGATCAGCCCTTGCGTGTAACCCTCACCGTTGCCACCGGTGACGCCGGAACCGCGCTGGAAGGTGAAGGTCCATAGAGGGTCGTTGCGGAAATCGTTGTTCGTGTTCACGCCGGCGCCGAAATACCACGTGCTGTAGGTCGAGCTCCAGTGCGCCGTCCACGTTTGCGATTTCATCATGTTCGTCCGGCCTGGCGCGGCATAGATATTGAGGGGGCTGCCGTCCTCGGTTCCACCGTAGCCGAGATTGTCCCATCCTGAGTTGGCCGAGCCGACATCGAGGTTGGTATTTTGCGAACCGGCTTCGAGGCGCCAGTTGACAATTGACGACGTGGTCAGTGTCGGCACGGCGAAATACAACGTCACCGTAAACGTCTGCGTCGAATCCCAGTCTGCCGGCTTGGGAATGCTGAAGCCGATCGGTTGTGCGGTGCCCGAGAGCTGCGGGCCCCAGCGCGTGGCCGTGACTTGTGCATCGCTCGGGTTGTGGTACATCCCGTTGCCGGACACGACAATCGAGCGCACACGCTTGGCGATTGCATACGGTGCGCCGGTTGTTTCCTGGCGCGGCGTGAGCGTCTCGTACGTGTTGCCGCCGCTCGGGCTCACGGCAATCTCGAGGTAACGCCGATCGCCCTGGAACGCATCGGCGCCGAAATCCAGGTTCGCGGTGAAGCGGCCGCCGGCAACGGTGACGGTCGCGTTCAGCGTCGTCCCGATCTGGGTTCCGAAGCTGATTGAGTCGTACAGACTGAAGTGGAAGTCGTACAAGCCATTCGCAACCTGGCCGGCGTTGCGCAATTCGCCCTGGTAGGTGAATGCGGAGCCGACAGGTTGTGCGGCGTATGCGCAGGATGAGACGAAGAAAGCAAGAGCGGCGGCTGTCAGCCAGCCGAAGACGGTACGTGACATGGTAGAGACTCCTGGCAGGAATGGGGGCACGCGAACACGCGCGGATATCGGTCAGTCATCGAAGCCATTGCAGAACACGGCATCTGCCGTTGCATCGCAGGGCACCGCGGTCCAATACCCGCCGGTGACCTCCCATGCCGCTGCGCCGCAAGCTGCGTCGCTGCTGCACGAGGTTGCCGTGGCAATCTGCGCGAGCGTGCCGGACACTTCGGTGGTGCCATGGATCGAATCGCCACCACCATTGGCGATGACGTGCCAGTCGATGCGGTAGTCGGCGTGGGCTGCGAATGCGGCGGCGAACAAAGTCACCGCCGCGAAGCAGCGGACAAGGCGAGGGGACATGGCGGTGCGGGCCTCCGTGATTGACGTTCACAGATCCAGACGCAAAAGCGCAGTGTGAAGGGTCATGTCGCTCGCGCATTGCGCGCACGCCAGCTGCCATTGCGAATCAGTGGCCTTCAGAAAAAACGTCCGGAACCGGCCGTCGACACCGTCAACCAGGTTGATCCCGCTGCGATCCCGCCGCCGCGGGTACATCAATCACTCGCGCCCGTCGTCGCGCGGCAAACCGATGCGTTAGTTCGCGATCTCGCTTCCATCGGTGAACACGGTGTCGGCGAATGCACCGATGTCGCGCGCACCGGAGGCGGGATGCGGGCGCCCGTACAGATCGGGGAAATCGAGCAGGAGCGTGCTGACCGCGAGGACGGGCGAGTCGCCCTTCAATCGGTAGTTGCCGTTCAACGTGTCGACAAAGTGCGGGTTCACGTGCAGCGAGTGCATCTCGCTGGCGGGCACTTCGCCACCGCGCATGCCGTAGTCGTTGAACGCAAGGAATGCACCGCTGCTGTCCAGCCACAAGCCCGCGCCGGTGTTGCTCCAGAAGATGTTGTTGTAGATCTGGCAGGGCGAAGTGCCACCGCAGGACATGCCACCGATGGCATCGGTCGTTGCCGGGCTCGTATTGTCGGCGACCGTATTCGCATATGACTGCAGGAAGCCGCCGTCGCCCGTGAGGCACACGCCGCCGTTGTTGAGGTCGGCGCTGTTGTTGATGAAGAGCGAGCTCTCCACCCGTATCTGCTGTTGATTGGCTTGCGCGAACAGGCCACCGCAGTAGCCATCGCTATGGTTGCCCTGAACGATCAATCGCGTGAGCAGGATCGCCGTCACGTGCTGGTTGAAGCAGTCGCCGGCCGAGCAGCGGTCATTGTTGATGGCGACGCCACCGCCGATGAAGGCACTGTGTCCGCGCTGGATTGTCAGACCATCCATGCTGAAGGCACCAGCAGTCTTGATCACGGCGAGTACGGGTGTTGCATTGCCGCCATCCAGAATCGTCAGCGTTGGATTGGCGCTGCGAGTCTGGCAAGCGGGTGCGAACCCGCCCAGGATCGACACCGCGTTCGCATGAGTCGAGAGCATCGAGAACTCGCGGTTGAGATGCGCGATACCGGTGAGATAGACGCCCTCGACGAGACGGATCTCCACCCCTTCGTTCTGATTCACGCCATCGTCCGCCGCCGCATCCAGCGCGTTCTGCAGCTGGATCTCGTTGGCGACGCAGATGACGACGGCGTGCGCGGGCGCGACTGCGAGCATCAGCACGGCGGAGATGCCGATGAGAAAATGGGGCAGGGGGCGCATCGAGGAATTCCAGAATGTGGTTGGCTTCAAATCCTTATACGACGATTGCGGGGAAAAGCGGGTCGCCGCAAGCGCAACCGGTCCAGAGAGCCTTTCGCGCTGGAGCGAGCCCTTGCGAGTCGTTCGTTACATGCCGATCGGAGCTCGCCGCGTTCCACATGACAGCGTTCTTTGAATTCGTCCGCGCAGGGATCCGCGGTCGCCTGCGATTGATCGTCCGAAGCTCAGGGCTACGTCGGCGTTGAAGTCAGCTCCCGCGGATCGCGTTCAAGCGCCGAATGAGGTGGCGCGCTGCATCCTCGCAACGCATGGCTAGATCCGAGCGAATCGCATGCTCAACGTTTGTCCCTATTCGAAGCCGTCGGCAAATAGCGTGTCCATCGGCTCGCCGTAGATGAAATCGTCGCTGACAACGACGTCGGAACCGGTCCCGTTGTCATTGGCTCCCATCGCGGCATTCCCCTCGGTGATGCGAACGCGCGCAATGGCCGGATTGCCGTTGGTGGTGAACGCACCCAGAAACGACAGCCCGCCCGCGAGCGGCGGTGCGAAATACACACCGAGACTCGTGCCGGCGTAGTCGAAGAACTGCGCGCTCGTCGTGCCCGATTGATCGACGTCGGTGAACACCGCGCCGAAACCGCTCACCACGGCGGGAATTTGCGTGCCCGG
>JBDSNK010000338.1:0-9863 GCA_039915385.1 Dokdonella sp. | reverse complement strand
CGAGCCCTTCGGCCAGCACGTCGGGGTTGTCCTGGTGCTCGCGCAGGAAGTCGCGCATGCCCTTCTCGGCCGGCGAGAGCTTCCCTTGCGCGTCGAGTTCAGCGAGGTGCTGCTTGGCGAGCGCGGTCACTTGGTCGCGCTGCGGCGATGCCTGCTGCCCGGCCGGAGACGCTTCCGGTTTCGACGCTGGCGCCGGCTCTGCAACCGGCTGTTTCAGTTCCGTTACCGGATTTCCGGTATCGCGTTCGAGCGGCTTGCCTGCCAGCGCGTCGTGCGGTGCGTTGCGGCCCATGATCGCCGCGAGCGCGCCACCCTGCACTGCGCTCATTACGTCGTCCGACCCGTCCGACTGTTGCTGCATGTCGGCCGGGCGCGTCGCGTTGCGCACCTGCTGGCTTACCTTGCCGCCAGCCACGCCAGCAACAGCGCCGGACGCCGCGCGCTTCGTGATGCCGCCAGCGGCACCGAGCGGAAGCGCGTTGCCGAGCGTGTCCGCAGCGAACGAGCCGATGGCTGCCGTCGATGCCTGCGCGCCCGAGCCGCCCTTGTTGAGAACGTCCTGTGCGGTGTCGACAGCATTCGTCGTGCCGGGCACAAGCGTGGACTTCGCGGAATGTTCGAACGCGCCGGTCAGCGCATCGATGCCGGAGCGCAATGCGGTCGTGCCACGCTCGACGAGCGGCACAGCTACTTCCTCGCCCCCCGTCGCGACCATCGCCGGAAGATCGAATGAGAGCCCGCCGAGACCATGCGCGAGTTTGCCGCCGAAGCCGGCCTTCTGGTCGACCGCGTTTGCTTCCGCAGCCTTCTTGTTCGGATCCACGAACGTGCGGAACGCGGCGTCGGTCGCTTCCGTCGACGGCGTACCAGTGACGGCAGACTTCACGCTGTCGAACAGCACGGCCGGAGCGGACTCGATGGTTGCGGCGGCGGCGGATGTTTGGTGCAGGCGCTCGATGAATCCCTTGGCGAGCTCGCTGTTAACCATCGCGGTCACGGGCGCGCTGTTCGAGATGGCGTCATCGAACCTATTTGAATGATCGGTCGAGGCGTAGGTGCTCGGTGACTGCGTGGCCGCGGGTCGCTGCCCGGTCCATCCGTCAGGCAACGGCACTTCGTTGTTGGCCTGCGCTGGCGTCATGGATGTGCTGTTGACGCCGTGGCTGACGCCCTCGAACGATGCGCGCGGCGGACCTGCGTCATCCCATTGGACGGCGCTGGGATCGATGCGGCCAGGTGCGGGCGCATCGTCCCATTTCACGGCGGACGGATCGATGTCGCCAGCGGAAGCCGGCGCGTCATCCCACTTCACTGCCGCGGGGTTGATCGACGCTTGCGGCGCATCCCACTGCACGGCGGCGGGATCGATCGTCGGCGCTTCCTGGCGGATGCCGTACTCGTTGAAAGAGCCGGGCATTACTGCGCAGGCTCCACGCTTCCATCCGAATACTGCACAACTGCCTGACCGTTGTGCATGCCGCGGCGAACAACCTGGCGCTGTGCTGTCGGGGCCGCGGCTGCGCGAGGCGCGGGCGCCGCTGCGGCTGGATCGCGCGCGAAGCTCGGCGGCGGCGCTTCACCGTCACTACCCCAGGTCGGCGCGACCTTAGGCGACCACCATCCGGTGGCGTTGGGGTAAGCCTTGTTCATGAAGTCGGCGGTCGCGTGCGATGCGCTCGGGCCGTCCGGGTTGTTCTTCATCTGCTCGCGGTAGAACTCCGCGGCGATCTGCGTCGGCGTGCCGTCGCGATTTTTGCCGGCGAGCGTACCGGAGACGGGCTTGCCATCAGGGCCGGTCACGTCCGCGGTCTTGTTCGAACCGTAGTCGACGTTCTGCAACGTGCCGTCATCTTTGCGGATGAGCTCCGAGAAGTTCTTCGGATTCTTGGCGCGCGCATCGGCTTGGTCGGCCGCTTCCTTCTGGTTGTTGTAGACCGACTGGATGTAGTTCATCGGGTCAGTTGCGTGCGTCATCATCGCGAGGAGGTGCTGATCATCCTGCACGGTCGCGGGATGGTCCTCGCCTTCCATCTGGATCGTGAAGCTGCCGTCCTTGTTTTTCTTGAGGGTGTCGATGCTGCGGCCGTCGATGCCAGCGGTCGAGTTGTACGCAGCTTTGATCGACGATGGGTCGCCGGTCTGCTGATAGTTGTTGTACGCCTTCCCGAGCGAGAGCTGCGCAGCCTGCACGCCACGCTGCAAGCGCTTGTCGTCAATGCCCCACGACGCGAGCTGCTGCTGCATGCCTTCGGTGCGCATGCGCATCCCTTCGGCCGCAATTTGCGCGCGCTTCTGCTGCTGTCCGAGAGAGAACTCAGCGTCGTGCTGCTGGTCGGTGGTCGGCAGACGCTCGATCGTGTGCGCGCCGATCGCGTTGTTCTGCTCCTGACCAGTCAGGCGACCTGCGTTGTATTGATCTTCCTGCCCCTCGATCACTGGGCGTCGCTCAAGCGAGTGCGCGCGGTCAGCCTGCGAGTCGGTGAACGATGTGTCGTGCTGTGCGTCGACAACTTTCTGCCGAGCATCAGCCGCATCTTGGCGCGCGTTGCTGCGCTTTTCCTTCTCGTCCGCAGCGTTGAGTTCGTTTTGCTGGTCGTAGCCTTTCATCAGGCCCGACAAGATCCCGCCGAGTGCAATAGAGGCCATATCAGACTCCACCAAAGGTGTTGTTGGAGGCGATATTGGCGCCGAAGCGTCCCGCCATCTGAGCGCCCGCTGCCGCTGCCTGGCTGTACTGGTCAGACTGGTGGCCGTACATATTCGCGGCGTTGCCGTAGGCGTTGCCGAGATTCGACGAGCCGGCATTCACCACGCCGTTCGCCTGTGCCTGCTGGCCGGCGCCGATTCCCTCGAACGTGGCGAGGCGATTGAATTGCGTGTTCTTCGCGGCAGTGCGCGCGGTGTTGTTCGCGTTGACTTGTCCAAGCGCACGACCGAGACCGTACTGCGTTTCGGACGCCTGGTACGAACCATCGGTCGGCTGCACACCGAATCGCTGCATCGTGCGGCGGTTGATGCCCTGCGACGAATCGAAGGAAGCGCCAACGTCGGCATCAATGCCGGCGTAGTCGGGCCGCACCTCTTCCATCGCGAGCGAGCCCATCGTCTTGAGGCCGGGCTCGAAGTTACCCTTCCAGTCGGAGTACTGCTGCTTGCCGAAGTCGAGCTGGTCTTTCGCCGCCTGCGCCTGCGATTGGGTGGCGCTCTGCTGATTCGAGGACGCCTCATCTGCCGACTGACTCGACGAGTAGGCGCCATACGCCGAAATCGCAAGCCCCGCTACTGCAACAACCATGTCCGACTTCCTTGTCAGATGACTTTCGTGTACGTGATTTCCGTGCGGTTCCAGCCCATCCGATCGAACAATCGACTCATGTCGAGGTGCGTCTTCGTCGCAGTCGTCACCTTCACCACGCCGCGCGCCTTGAGGCTGGCTTCGGCGAATTGAAAGAGACGCATGGCGGTGCGGCCAAGCCGGAAAGCTGGCGCGATAAAGTAGACATCCGTGAAGGCCCACAATGTCGATACGTTGTGCAGGTGAGGCTTGATGATGCCGAGCCAGTAGCCGACGATTTCACCTTCCGATCGTGCGGCAATGACGTGAAGCATTCCCTGCGCGTCGAGCGCGTCGTAGGTGGCGTAGTCGATGTCGAGCGGCACGGCCGCTTGGTCGATCGCCACCTCTTGAAAATGTTGAACCCAGAGGTGCAGCGCTTCGCGCTTGAACTCCATCCATGGCTCAACGGCGTAGGTAACAGCCTTCATCGGCTGGTCCGGATGTCGACGACCATGGAGATTCGATCGTCGGCCGAGTTATTGTTTACCTCGTGCTCAAGCTTATTGTTGAACCAGAAGCAGTCTCCGGTTTGAAACTGCAATTGCTCGTCGTCGCAACGGATGACGCAGCCAGGCTTGGCGCTCAGAACAATATGGAACCGAGTCCAGTACTCTGCATGCACCGGAGTATCTGCATGCGGGAAGACCCGCCCACCTGGACGCAGCTTGTTCACCATGACGCGGCCGAGGCGCTCGCCTTTCACGAACGCCATCAGATCCATCACGAGCGGACGCGCTTCGTGAAGCAGCGCATACGCCGGGTAGTCGATGTTCTCGTGCTGGTCGTAGGTGCTGAGGATATCCTTGAGCTCGGCTTCCGTGTCCGCCACACGCTTCACGGGGAAGCGAAGCATGATGGTCTCGGTGTCGCCGAACGGGCCTTGCGGGTAGTCGCGGAGGTAGGTGTCCTCCTTCCACAACTCCGGCCGACGCCGGATCGCGAGGAGCAACGGCATGACAGAAAGCCCGCTCGTAATCTTCAAAAAATTGTTCACGGTGGCTCCCTTGCCCTTCACGCGATGCTATGCGCCGACCGTTATCGATGTAAGTGAATTGGGCTACCGAGCCAGCCCCGCGTAGAAGTTCGCGTCGAAGCAGGCTTCCGGGCCGCAGTTGTCGAAGGTCTTGCGCCAGATGTACATGAACGCCTTGTACTGTCCGGCAGGAACGGTGACGGCTCCTTGCAGGGAGATGTTCTTTACGTCGGTTGCCTTGGAATCGAACTGCGTGCTCGCGGCTACGACTCCCTGCGGCTGGTCTGGCGGTCCGTCAGACGGACCCGAGTTCGAGATGAAGACGTGGTTGGTTACAGCTTCCGGCTGGGCGCCGCCAGTGCGCGGATTTCTCGGCTGCCCTGGCGTGTTTCGATCCACCAACATCAATGTCGCGCCAAGATCCGTTCGCGTGCTGCTGCCAGAGCCATCGCCATCGGGGACCAGGTTCACGACGCCACTCACGAACACCGTCGCCGGACCACCCGAGCGAGATGGCGGGACCGTGATGTAGCCGTCCGCCGTTGGCGCAATCAGCGGGAATTCGCCAAGGTAGACCTGCGCGTTGATGCCGGCGCGGCCGTTGTCCTTGACCCAGAACAGTCCGTTTGACTCAGTGCGACCCTCGCCTGAGGTGCCGTACGCCGTGCGTGGACCGATCCACAGCGGATACTCAGAACCATCCGACCCGGAGCCGCCGATTGAAGTCAGGTTTGGCCCGGTTGTAGCGACGACGGCGTTGCGGCCAACACTCAGGTTGCCGCCGATGCGAATGTTGCCGAGCTTGTCGAGGTCGAAGTTGCTCACGCCGGTCGAGGGCCTCCAGTAGCGAAGCGGGTACTGGCTTGTGACGGGGTTGGCGAGCTCGATGATGTAGTTGGAGATGGATGAGACCTGGGCGTCGGTGAGCGCCCCACTACCTGCCGTGCCGGCGATGATCCTCTGGCCGATGACGACGTTCGCATTCACAATCTGCGCTTGCAGCGAGTGAATGAAGGCGGTGCCCGCGGTCAGGGTGTTGAAGTCGCCCGTCGTTGCGCGCACGAGTCCGTCGACAATCAGCTTGCCGCGGATGCCGACCACGCCGCGCGTCGTGTCGATGATGAATGGAATGTTTGTTGCGGGCATCGCGGCATTGCCGAATGCTGAAATGCCGGACTGGCTGACGAATGGGAACGCACCGGTTCCGGCAGCGCCATCGAAAGATACGCTGATAGTCGCGCCGCCGACCCCCGTCACGATGGCAGACATGCCATCCAGCCCAAGACCGGACAGCGGATTGTCCGTCGTCTGCCCTCGCGGCCTGCCTGACGCAATGGCGAACACGAGTTTGTTCGGGTTGTTGATGTCCTGCGAGCTGGTGATCCCGTGCGCTGCGGTACTGAGCGTCACCGAGCCACTCTGTCCAGACAGGCTGATGGCGTTGATGATCGCGCCAGGGGCGCTCGTGCCCATTACGGCAAACTGGTTTGCGTTGATGAGGAACGTCGATAGCGTGCTGAATGATCCGTCGTCGTTCGCGCTTGTCTGCAAGCCGAGGCCAAACCCAGCGGCGTAGACGAGCCCGTTCCCTTGAATTGACTGCATGCCGACCGACCACATTGCATCGAGCGTTCCGTTCGTGTTTTGCTGTGCCGTGGTCACCTGGCTGACGGTCGTTGAAAGTGCACCTATCTGGGCCTGCACAATGGCGATCTGCTGCCCGATCGCGGTCGCTGGATCAACGCTCACGTAGACGTTGTGGAAGATGCTTGCGATGAGGCTGATGAATGTTGCCGGGTCGCTACTGCTGCCGGTGCCGCTCAGGGAGATGGAGACTCCCACAACGACGACGCCCGCGCCGCTCGATACCGCCAACGCATTCGATGGTCGGATGAGAACAGAGCCGCCGCCAGATCCGAATACTGTCTGCGCGCCAGCGATGGGCGCCAATGGCGATCCTGGTGAGGCGACGAGCGTGATGGCGTCGCCCACATGAAACTGGTCGCCGTCGGCGGGATGAGCCAGGGTCAGCGAAACAAGCGTCGCATCGGCCGACGTTCGCGTGTAGGAGAAAACGCTGGATGTTGCGGTTCCGCCGCTGTTGTTGCTTGCGGCGAGCGATAGCCCGGCCTGCCAGGTGTCGAGCTGGTTGAGGTTGACGCTGTTCGCGGTGACGTTCGCGGTCAGCGTCGACAGCGATTGATAGATCGTCGGGAGCTGCCCCGGCGCGTTCGGGTTGTCGCTGGTGCCGATGATGCGGACGAGCTGCTGGTTGATCGACCCGTGCAGCAAGTTGTCCTGCGCGTTGACGTACTGGCTCACACCTCCCGCGTCGAGGATCGGATTGGGCAGCGTCGGATTCAGACCGAGAAGGGTGTGATATGCGTTTGAGTTGGTTACGTTGGTAATCATCAACCCGAGCACAAGGTTCGGGTCGATTGACAGCGCACCAGATGCGCCCGCGTTTGCGTTGGGCGCGTAGGGTCCGACGACGTTGGCCGTCGATACGAAGCGCACCCAGTAGTAGTACGTCGACGGATTCAGCGCTGCATCGAGTGCATTCTGCCCCGGCACCGTGAGACGCACGAGGTCCACGTCGGAGAAGATCGTGCCGTTCGCGCGCCCGGCGAAGTTTGGGTGCACGTTGCCCGGGCCGACCGGTTTGGTCGGATCGAAGCCGGATGCGGCAAGATTGAACGTCGGCGGAATCGCCACGTTGCCCGCGGTCATGCCGGATTGCGGCAGGCGGAATACTTCTGCGTGGTCGTGGTGGTCGTATGCGGGAGGATCCCACGTCACCATGAGGCCGCTCGGCGCAATGTGGTGAACGGAGACGTTGGTCGGAGCGGGCGGTGGCGT
The DNA here is from genome assembly GCA_039915385.1 of Dokdonella sp. Classification (GTDB taxonomy): domain Bacteria; phylum Pseudomonadota; class Gammaproteobacteria; order Xanthomonadales; family Rhodanobacteraceae; genus Dokdonella_A. The sequence continues at coordinate 2,694 of JBDSNK010000338.1, read as the reverse complement.
GTAGTCGTTGTTGCCGAAGTCTGGGTCGCCCGGCGTGAAGATCGGAGCGCCAGGGTCCGTCGCTGGCGGTGCGGTGACGGTCAATCCTCCTGCGCCGCTGCTGGTCGTGTTGACGATGCCGGCGTCCTTGAGGTCGCGCACACTCACGAAGCGGTCGAGCGGATCGCCGCGCCGGCCGTGCGCGACTTCGGTCGCTTCCTTTACGGCATTGCCGAACGCAGTAAGCTCGCGCGTTGATGTGCCGATCGTCGGAATGGCGGGGACTACGGTGCGGCGTGGGCTGCTCATGAGGCGCGAAGATCGTCCGTGTTGTCAGTCAAGGTGACGCTCTGCACGTCGAATGCGGACAGCACCTCGACTTGGAATTCGCGCGACAGGAAGTTGCCAGGGAGTCGGAAAGGCTCCGACCCGTTGGCGACGACGGTGTAGGTGTCCGACACTTCGCCGAGCGTCTGCCCGTTCGACCTGAGGTTCGCGTATCCGATCTTCAGCGTCACCGGATAGCCGGATGCATAGACCCGCGCGAGCGATAGATTGATAGCGTGCGGCATCGTGAAGACTTTGCTTTTCCAGTCGGCTGTCAGGCGGGTTGCTCCGCCCTCGAACACGCCGCGGCTACTTGCGCCACCGCCTGAGAAAATCGCGTAGTTGAGGGACTCGTCATCCGGGTCGATGGCTGGCGCGCGACCCTGCACGGTGGCGTCGCTTATCCTGACGTTCGGCGGGTCGCCGCCTACGGTCCTGGCAACACGCGCGAACTCAGTCTCAACGATCAGTGTCTTTTTCGCGTCCTGAGAAAACGCGACATAGCGGCCATCGTAAAAGATGGCTTCCATCGTGAGAGACCACATTGCCGACCACTGCTTGCGCGCAACCTGCGACAGCGTGAGGATTCGCTCATCGCCCGACGTGATGAACGCGAGCCCTTCCGGCGTCGGATACATGACGCTGGTGCCAGCCGAGCACATGCCGCCTTTGTTGAGGCACGGCGCGTAAAGGTCGAGCTGCTGCATCGACACGCTGAGAGGGTCTGTTCCAATTGCCAGGTACGGCCTGCCCACGGTGCCGACGACGAGCGTCGTGCCGAATACCGCCGTGCCGACAATCTCGTCTTGCGTGGTCTTGCAGTACGCGGGAGGCCATGCGTGCGGCTGATACGGCTCCGAGAACCAGAGCGTATTGCCGACGAACCCGCACATGAATCCGTTCGGCATCTGCACGAGCCCGCGCAGTCCGTTCGGTGGCGCGCTCCATGTTGCCGATGGAAGTGATTCGCCGAGGGAAATCGGCAAGACGCCATCGAGATACGTGATCGCGGGCAGAGCGACCTCGGCGACGAAGAAGAATGAGCCACTGCCATCCGTGCCGGTTGCCGTGCGATAGATGCGCGCTCGGTTGATGGATAGCGAGCCAATCGGCGCCGTCCAGTTCACCTGCACCTTGGAGTCGTAGCGGATGTCGCGAGGCGTGCTTGCGGGGGACGGCGGACCCTCCTCTCCCCAATCGGTGACGTACGTGTAGACGTAGCTTCGCGTCTCCATGTCGGCATCGAGGTAGACGCGGCTGATTTTCAGATGCGTCGCGCCAACGGTGAATTTTGTGTAGTGCACGCCGTCCGTTCCGAGCAGGTCAAACGTGCTCGCGGTGACGTTGCCGATGATGAAGGTCAGGCCGGCCGTCTCAGACATGCCGGCATCAGTCGTGCCGTCTGCGGCGACGATGACTCTCCATCCATTTTGAAACGGGTGTGCGTTGGCCGTGACCGTTACGGGTGAGGTCTGGCTCATGTTCGTCATCGTGGGCGTAGCACCCTGCGATGTGATCGAGTTGGCGACCTGGGTCTCCGTGAGCGTTGGAGCTACAGTCGGCTGTTGCACGCCGAGTTTGCGCACGACCGCAGTGTTGCCGGTGATGTCGTTCGCGGTCGGCTGCGATGCGCAGCGCGGATAATTGTCGGCGGCGCCGCTATTGATCGTCGACAGACTCACGCGCGACCAGTACAGGCGTCCGAGTGAGTCGTTCGCGATCGGGCTGATAACGGCGTCGACTTCGCTGGTTCCGGTGTTTGGGAACGACAGCCAGTAGCTCGATCCCTTGTAGCGGTACTTGAACAGCCTGCACGAATTGGTCGGCAGCGCGCCCGCGTTGAGGTGCGAGAAAAGTGGGCGCATGTCGCCGCCGTCGAACTTGCAGTCGTGCGCAATCGTAGCCCCCATGTTCGGGAGCTTGCGCGGATCGAGAATCGGCGCTACGCCGCCGAACGAATCAAGTCGGATCGCGGTCATGCGCGGGTTCTTCGGCCGGGGCCATCGATCCATTGAGGACGTTGTGCGCCTGCTGGATTTGCAACATGAGGGCTTTCTGCGTGCAGGGCTTGCCCTCCTTGCCGAGAACCTGGGTGTATTCGAGCGCGATGCCCGACAGCGTCGTGAGTGCGTCTGCTGGTGTCATGGTGGTCCCTTGTTATGCGTTGGCGATCGCATCGCCCCAGTAGTTCGTACCGTCCCAGTAGAAGCGGTAGACGTTGACCTTCGTGAGCGGGGGTGTAGCTGGCGCGGTGCCGCCTGAGAACTTGACGGTCGCCGGGAGGGTGATCGCCGCCGCGGTACCGGACGCTGCGGCCTTCACGCGCAGAGTCAGCCACGAGGGTGAACTCGGTGCGGTGAAGGTGAATGTGCACGCCGTCGCGCTGGT
>JBDSNK010000057.1:0-6371 GCA_039915385.1 Dokdonella sp. | reverse complement strand
AAACGTCGCTAGCTCAAGAGCACGCACGACTTCGTCTGCTTCTAAGTCAGCATCACGGCTGTCGTCTCCAATTTTCAAAAGCTGTCGGAGCTTAGCGGTCGACAATTCGCCCACAATCTCGCCATCTACCGGGACCTTCGCACCATCGTTTGCATCAAAGTAGTAGGACCAATCACGACCGTCGATCAGTCCGGGTTTGAATTCAAGTCGATTCTTAGGCATGACTATTCCTCGGCACATACGCGTATTCAATTTAGTACATCGTGCGCCACGTCGAGCGCGCTAAGGCAAAGGTAGCTTGTCGCCGATTTCCGTAGTTATTTCCCGAACCATCCCAAGAATGTAGCGCATGCGGCGCTGGCTTCGAGTCGCATACAGCAAGTGCTCCAGGACGGAGAGGTGCTCGCCCGTCGTCATATAGCTCCAAGGTACCGAAAGTGCTGTCGCTGCGCCTTCGTCCGTCAAATCATCATCGAAGAGTCTGGGGACGCAAAATTGATAGAACGTCTCCATCCGCATGAGAAACTTGGCTTGGGCCGTGAACAGTGTTTCATTTGGCGCTTTCAAATGACCAATGACCCGAGCGATGATCTGTGGGCAAATTCGGCGTTTCGAAGATTCGCTCCATCCGGAAAATTGATTGACCGAGTAGTTGAGTAGTGCGAGAGCGAAATAGCCAATTTCTGCTCGCTGCACTGATGTAGACGAGAAATGCGGGTATTCGAGGGTAAGTTCGCATGCCACGTCGGAAACAATGGACTGCAGCAGACCATCAAGCTGTTGAACCTTGCTGGCGACGAGTGAGACAACCGGTTCGTCCAGTGTCGGCGAATGCCGCTGGGTGTTTTCTGTTTTGCGCCTTAGCCATTCAAACATGATTGTTTCCATTCTCGTCGCGCAATCTTGATCCTACCAATAGCAACACTCATGGATTCCGCAATCTGGGTAGAAATTGCAACCAGAGATTTCGCACCGCCGCGTCTTGCACATTCACGACGACCGCGAGCGTGTCGCCGAGTGGTTCGAGCGCAAGGCAGACCTTGTCGATCATCGCCATGCTGAGATGCTGTTGGTCACCGACCATCACCACGAAGTTACTGCGATCCAGCCACAGCGACGTACGCACACCAGCCAGCGGCCGCACCGCGGCACGCGCCGCTTCATGATCGATCGGACGTGAGACATCGGGCATGCGCATCGATCGCGTGATGTCGCTCGCCATTCCCTCGATGTGTTTCTGCGAGGAATGGGGCCAGGTTCATTTAAAGGACAAAATCAGCTTTACCCCATTTGTCGCGCCGCGCAGCTAATGCCTGGACGCATACTCCGCGAGTGCGTCTTTCGCCTTGTCGATATCCGATGCGCCAATGGTTGCCGACTTGTCTTTGCCATCGACGAGCAAGAGGTTCTGATCCATGCTTGCTGTCGACGAGGATGCTTCCGGATTCGCGGTCGGACCGATAAGTTCGCCTTTGTACAGAATCCTGGCTCCGAAGGTGGGTGACCCATTTCCTGTCGGCGTCTGGTTCGAATGAAGTACCCATCCACCTCCGATGGCGCGATGGTCGTCCATGTTCAATTGGTATGTGTGTATGAAGTCCCCAGACGACTGGACCACCACAATCCATCGAGCTAGCGATGCGGCATACGTGCCCAAGGCGACACGGTTCAGAGAATCGTCGGTGTGCCCGGCCGCATAGACTGTTCCGTCTGTCCCAGTATATGGATGATCGAAGACAAGCCAGTCTCCGCTAACCAATCCGAGTACGTTCAAGCTGAGCACCCATTCGCCGTAAAGCAAAGCAGTCGGGGCCGGGAATCCATAGTTGAATTTCGTGATTGCGAGCGGGCCGCTCGGGGTCGTCAAGGTCGCAGACTGGTTGTCGTGGAACTGGATCGACATTTGCCCCGCAGCCGCAGAATGCACCATCGGCTGGTTCGGCGGACATCCAAAGCATTGACCGTTGGAGTAGCTGTCGTACGAGCTGCGAAAGAGTCCGGTCTTGTGGTCATAGGTTCCGGAAGACAGATACCAAATGGGCTCGCCTGTCGGCGTGAAGACGAAGGTCGTCACAATCATCGTGTCGCCTTGAATGTCGATATTGAAACCGCGACCCCCGTCGCCCTGATGCGCCCACAAACCGGCCGCCGGCCCACCTACGGTCACAGCGGCGCCCACGTTTACGCACCACACGACGGCCGCGAGTGCGGCACCGATTGTCAGGTTTTTCATATTTTCCCCCTGGACGACATTGCAGATGCGTTCGCATCGTTGCTTGCTGAAACGTCTACTTCGCGAAGTTTTGGTTGGTAGCACGCCGAATGATCACGAGCTAGCGTGAGGTGGTCTGCCAGAAGTCCACCCGACTCTTCGTAAGAATGCTGCCCTTGCCCACTTGCGGACCGGCAACGAGTTTGCGAAGTGTCTCCACATTTTTGGAGTGCGGCTTCTATGAAAGGTGGATTGGGCTTGAAGGAATGGCAGATCGATCGCGAGACATCGCCTAGGCGCGCGGAGCGGGTGACGTCGCTCTCTATTGCCTCGGTGTGTTTCTGCGCACCGCGCGAATCGCCGGTGACGAGATCCGCGCGTGCAGCAACGATATGCCCGGCCAGCGCATACGGATTCACCGGCTGCCCCGCCTGCTGCGGGTGTCGGGTTTCGGCGTGTTGATGGTTCGTGCGATCGCAAGCTGCCACGCCGAGCGCGGCGAGCATCGTCAGCACCAGGGTCAAATGGCCCCTGCGGCGCGGGTGTCGCGGAATATCCGTATCGGAAACCAACCCCTGTCTCCCCTCTTGTTCCTCCCGCCAAGGAACAAGAAACAGCAAAGCCAAACCGGATTGCTCCGGCCAGGGTTTCGTTTTACGCCGGTTTTTCGCTGGATAGAAGTGCTGGGTTGCGCGCGCAGGTTGCAAGGGTCTGACCTTCACTGCAGGGGAAAGGTGTGGCGTGGATGCGTCCTGTCGCAGCGGCGGCTTGCGATGCGCTGGCGGGCGCGAGCGACTGCCCTGTGGCCTCAGCCCCTTCGCTTGCCGGTTGCGGCGGTTGGCATGCTTTCGGGTGCGCTACGCGTGGGGCGTTCGGCGCCATGCACGCACCGGTGGGGGTACGTATTGACGCTTTTTCTCTCAAGCTTGCGACTTTTTCCGGCATGCGCGGCGCTTCAAGGGGAAGCGCTGCGACTTCGAGCGGGATGTAGTCGACGTTCGAGCGCCTGCGGTGCGGCTTTTTGCCGGAATGCATGCCATTTTTCTCGCAGGCTTGCGGTTTTTTCCGGCAATCGTGTCTCTGCAAGCGGCAACGCTGCGGCTTTGAGCGGCATGTAGTGGATGTTTGAGCGATTGCGATGCGGTTTTTGTCGAAGTGCAGGGCTTCTTCTCCCACATGCATGCGACTTTTTCAGGCTCGCGTGCCGCTTCAAGGGGCAGTGGTGCGGCTCTGAGTGACGGGGATGCGGGTTGCTGACGTTTTCATTGCCGCTTTTTCGGTTGAGCATGCGGCTTCTGTGTGGCATGTGTGCCGCTTGAAGTCGCAAGCGAGGGACTCTTTTGGGGGAGGTTGCCGCTCGGAGTGGCAGGCCTGCGGGAGGAAGCGGCGACGCAGGCGCTTGAAGAGGCTTGCATGGCGCTTTTTCTGGCGACGTAGGGGGCGAGAGGGTCGATTCGGGTGTTCGCAGCGGTCTTTTTGCGGCCGGCGAGCCGCGGGGGTACCCCATCCCGCGAAGAGCATCGCGGCTGAAGCCGCTCCTACAGACGGTTGCTCCCACCATCAACGTGAATCGGGTTTATCGCAGGAATGACGGCGCCTCTGGCGCGTCATGCTGAACGATGTCTGCGCGGGAAACGCGGCGTTCATGGCCGAGCCACGCCGCGTCGTCATGATGGGCATTCACACCGCCGCGCGTCGGCTCGCATTCGGAGAACGCAATGACCACACCCCAGGATATCCAGGACACGTTTTGGAAAGCGCTCGAATCCGATCGCGTGATGATGCTGGGCCTCGACGGCGTAGAAGACGGCCATACGCGGCCGATGACAGCGCTGATTGAAGAACGGCGCGGGCCGATCTGGTTCTTCACCTCGAAGGACAACAAGATGGTTTCGCTGCTGCTCGAGCGCAATCGCGTCACCGCGACGCTGAGCAGCAAGGGTCACGACGTGTTCGCGAGCGTGCACGGCTGTCTCAACATCGACGATAGCCGTGCAGTGATCGATCGCTTGTGGAATCCGTATGTCGCCGCGTGGTTCGAGGGCGGCAAGGACGATCCCAAGCTCACGCTGCTGCGCCTCGATGCCGAACACGCAGAGATCTGGCTCAACGGATCGAGCCTGGTCGCCGGCGTGAAGATGTTGTTCGGCGCCGACCCGAAAGAGGAATACAAGGACAAGGTTGCGCAGGTCGAGCTGCGTTGATCGGCTTGCGTTGAGCCGTTCGGCGTGATCGCTTCCGCCGACGCATGGATCGGCGGTGTAACGGCGGCGCGGGTCTGCAGCGACCCGCGCCGCTTTATCGTGTGCGGCACGCGGCGTTGGTCGAAACCAGTCTTGTGGATCGGATCGACGGCAAACACTTCGCACGCGGGGAGTTCCGCGCAATCGGGCGCAGCGCCCTGCCCTCGCACGATTTGCCCCTTGCCCGACAGCAACAGCGTTGCCGTGTTTTGCGCTCGCGCGGCGGCGCGACTCGGTGCGGCCGTCCACGCGTTGGCAGATTCGTAGGGTGGGCTTCAGCCCACCGCTTGCGTGCGATCAACTCAAAACGGTGGGCTGAAGCCCACCCTACGACTGGGTGCGGATGATGTAGCCGCTCCCAGGCGCTCATGCCTGCCAGAAGTCATCCCCTCCATCGGCACGGTGATTGAGTTCAATAGAACACCATACTACCCGCCGCGCGGCGCACTCTGACGCCATTCACGGGAACACCATGGCTTGCCAACTGACCGTCGAGACGGTTCGCTATCGCTACTCCAAAGGCGTCGAGGCCGTCGCCGGCATCGATCTGCACATGGGTCCGGGCATCCTCGGTTTGCTCGGTCCCAACGGCGCGGGCAAGTCGACGTTGATGCGCATCCTTGCCACGCTGTCCAAGCCGAGCAGCGGTCGCGTATTGTGGAATGGCGTGGACATCGCGCGCGAACCGAATGCGCTGCGTGCGGAGCTGGGTTATCTGCCGCAGGATTTCGGCATCTATCCGTCGCTGACGGCGCGCGAGTTCCTCGCCTACCTCGCGGCGGTGAAGGGCTTGCCGTCGGCGCGTGCACAGACGCGCATCGAGGAGTGCCTCGGTCAGGTCGGGCTTGGCGATGCGGCCGATCGTCGTCTCGGTGATTTCTCCGGTGGCATGCGTCAGCGTGTCGGTATTGCGCAGGCGCTGCTCAATGATCCGCGCTTGCTCATCGTCGACGAGCCCACGGTCGGACTCGATCCGGAAGAACGTCTGCGCTTTCGTCATCTGATGACGGATCTCGGCGCCGATCGCCTGGTGATCCTGTCGACGCATATCGTCTCCGATGTCGAAGCGAGTGCGACCGCGCTCGCGGTGATGGCGAAGGGCAAGCTGCTGTTTTCCGGCGCGCCCGAACCCTTGATCGCGCAGGCGCAGGGGCATGTGTGGGAATGGCTGGTGCCCGAGTCGCAGGTGGCGCAGGCGCGCACACAGTTCACCATCAGCAGCTCGCTGCGCCGGCCCGACGGCGTGCGCTTGCGTGTCGTCGCGGCGACATCACCGTCGAACGATGCACAACCTTGCGCGCCGGATCTCGATGACGCGTATCTGTGGCTGCTCGCGCGCGATGGCGCGCGCTGACATGGAAGCGCTCCGACGTTTCACCGCGATCGTTGTTGCGGACCTGCGCGAGCGCAGCCGCAGCACGCGCTTCTGGGTTGTGCTTGGCCTCGTCAGCCTCGTCACGTGGTGGTGCTTCCCCGGCATCGAGACCGGGCGCTATACGGTCGGCTTCAACACCGATCAGCGCGCCGCTTATTCGAGTGCCTGGGTCGGCCTCGTGCTGGGGCTGATGTATTCGACGATGCTGTCGTTGATCGGTTTCTATCTCGTGCGCGGCACCCTCGTGCGCGACTTCGACACGCGCGTATGGCAGCTGCTCGTTGCCACGCCGATGACGCGCGCAGGCTATCTGCTCGCAAAGTGGACCAGCCATATGGCGGTGTTCGCCTTGATCATGCTGTTCGGGCTTGCGATTGGCGCCGCTGCGCAATGGGTGCGTGCGGAGGATCACGCGTTCAACCTGTTCGAGCTGCTCAAACCAGTGGTCGTGCTCGCGCTGCCGTCGCTCGCGCTCACGGCGTTCTTCGCCGTGCTGTTCGATCTGGTGCCGTGGTTGCGGCGCACGGCGGGCAACGTGCTG
>JBDSNK010000267.1:0-6631 GCA_039915385.1 Dokdonella sp. | reverse complement strand
GATGGAGCGAGTGGCTGTGACGGCAGAGTCGACACCGCGTGGCGCGCGGACATCGCGCGTGCAGTCGCAGGGCGATCGGGCGCAGTTGCCGACGTTGTCGGCACAGGATGCCGAGCTGATTGCATTCTTCGCCGAGCGAGCCTGGTCCGAGCTTGGGCTCGCCGACAACACGCTGGCCAGCTATCGGCACGACCTCGAAGGTTTCGCACGCTGGTTGGCGCAATCGGGCGGCTCGTTGGCGTCTTGCGATCGCGAATCGCTGCAACGGTATCTGGGTGAACGCAGCACGAAAGGTGGAAGCAGCGGCCGCGGCTACAAGGCGCGTTCGAACGCTCGCTTGTTATCCTGCCTGCGCCATTTCTACCGCGCGCTGGTCCGCGAAGGCCGCGTCGATGCCGATCCCAGTTTGCTGCTTGACGCGCCGAAGTTGCCACGCAGCCTGCCCAAAGCGCTGTCGGAAACCGAAATTGAAGCGTTATTGTGCGCGCCGCCGGATACGCCCCTGGGGCAACGCGATCGCGCGATGCTGGAACTGATGTATGCGACCGGCCTGCGTGTCAGCGAGCTCGTCGGCATCACCGCCGCGCAGGTGAATCTTCGTCAAGGCGTTCTGCGCGTGATCGGCAAGGGTGGCAAGGAGCGACTGGTGCCGCTCGGCGACGAGGCTGCACACTGGCTGACACGCTACGTGGGCGACGCGCGACCGGCGTTGTTAAAGGGTGGGCGCAGCGATGCGCTGTTTGTCAGCAACCGGCGTGCGGCGATGACCCGCCAGATGTTCTGGGTGTTGGTCAAGAAACACGCGTTGGCGGCCGCTATCGCGCCCGCGCGCATTTCCCCGCACGTGCTGCGCCATTCTTTCGCAACGCACTTGCTCAACCACGGTGCCGACCTGCGCGCGCTGCAGCTCATGCTCGGCCACAGCTCGTTGTCGACGACGCAGATCTACACCCTCGTTGCGAAAGAAGGCCTCAAGCGCCTGCACCAGCAGCATCACCCGAGGGGGTGAGAAGCCGCGCTTACGCGATGTCATCAGACATCGCGTGCGGCGACGAACGCCCGAAGCAGGATGCGCAGGGCCGGGTTGCTTGGTGAGCGCAGGATGCGCGAGCCTAGCAACAGCTGCGAGCGTAGCGAGCATCGGCCACGTGTCGATGCAATCAGACATCGCGTGCGGCGACGAACGCCCGAAGCAGGATGCGCAGGGCCGCGTTGCTTGGTGAGGCCCGGAAGGCCGAACTTGGCAACAGCGTCCGCTCGCGCAGCGAGCGCCAGCGCGCACATCAGGCACCGGTTGCGCTGATGAACGCCCACGGCAGGAAGCCGAGGGCCGGGTTGCTTGGTGAAGCTCGGAAGGCCGGACCTGGCAACAGCGCCCGCTCGCGCAGCGAGCGCCAGCGCGAACATCCCGCATAGCGTGCGGCGACGAACGCCCGAAGCAGGATGCGCAGGGCCAGGTTGCGGGGTGAGGCTCGGAAGGTCGGACTTGGCAACAGCGTCCGCTCGCGCGGGCACCAGCGCTGGGCGCTCTTGCTGCCATGCATTGAAGAAACAGGGAGCGCAACGATCGAGGAGGGGAGCATCGCGACACGCTTCACTTTCACGCAACGCCCCTGCATGCGACAATCTCCGGTTCATTCAGGGAACAAAGTTCGGTTGCGCGTGGTCCATAAACCGATGTGAATAGCGCCGGCGGTGCAAGATCCACCGCTGTTGTCCGGTCTGCTCCCCGATATTTCGCCAGCGAGGTTCTCCATGCGTTTCCCCCTTTTCGCACTCGGCTTGCTGCTGGCCGCCAACACGTTTGCCGCAACGCCGGAGGAAACCGTGCGCCAGGCGATGTCGACGATCGCGCCGAAGGTGAAGGTCGACGCGGCGCAGGAATCGCAGATTCCCGGCTTCTACGAAGCGATCGTTGGTGGCGAATTCGTCTACGTGAGCAAGGACGCGCGTTACGTCCTGGTCGGTAGCGCGTTCGACGCTGTGAACAAGCGCGACCTCACCCAGGCTTCGCGTGCGAAGGCGCGCAAGGATGCTCTCGCAAAGGTCGGTCCCGACAAGCGCATCGAGTTTTCGCCTAAGTCTCCGATCGCGAGCAAGCACACGGTGACCGTATTTACCGACGTCGACTGTCCGTTTTGCCGCCGTTTCCATGAGCAGGTCGCCCAGTACAATGCCAAGGGTATTACCGTTGATTACCTGTTTTATCCGTTGACGATCCATCCGGGCGCCGACAAGAAAGCAGAGGCCGTGTGGTGTTCGAAGGACCGCGCCAACGCGTTCACCGCGGCGATGGCAGGGCAGGATCCGGGCAAGGCAAGCTGCCCGAACCCGGTGCCGGAATTGACCCAGCTCGCACAGTCACTCGGCATCAGCGGCACGCCGACAATTCTTGCCGATGACGGCAGCATGATCGCGTCGCAAATCGCGATGTCACCTGATCAGCTCGCCGCCGAGCTTGATCGCCTGGCTGCCGCCAACGCAGCCAAGAATTGAGGATGCTTGCGATGATTTTTCACCACCCTTTCACACGACTGTCCGATGCCCATTGCGGTGTCCGTCGCAGCCCAGTCCGTGGCGTTGCAATTGCCGTCGCCATTTTGACTGCGGCAGGAATTTCTTCCTCGATCGTGCAGGCGGCGGAATCAGCCGCCGATGTTGCTGCACGCAAGGTGCTGCATGACCTCGTGCCGCAGGCGAACCTCGATGCGATCGAGGCAGCGCCGCTCCCCGGTTTCCGTCAGGTGATCGTGGGCAGCCAGGTGATCTACGTCAGCGACGACGGCAAGTACCTAATGCAGGGAACCCTGTTCGACAGTGCGAACAAGCGCGACCTCACAGCAGCGCGCCTGGCGGTCAAGGCCAAACAGAAGATGGACGCCGTGCCGTTGAACAAGCGCATCGTGTTCGCCCCATCGGGAAAGCCCAAGTTCACGGTGACCGTGTTCACCGACCTCGACTGCGGCTATTGCCGCAAGCTGCATTCGCAGATCGCCGAATACAACAAGGCCGGCATTGAGGTGGACTACCTGTTTTTCCCGCGAAGTGGCATCAACTCGCCTTCGTATGACAAGGCGGTCTCGGTATGGTGCGCCAAGGATCGCAAGGCGGCGTTCACTGCTGCGAAAGGGGGTGCGACGCCGGCGCCGCTGAAATGCGACAACCCGGTTGCAGAGGAGTTCACGCTGGGCGGCCAGGTCGGTGTTGATGGAACCCCCGCAGTCTATGCGCAGGACGGCACCAAGCTTGGTGGTTACCTTTCTCCGGCGGAGATGCTTGTCCGGCTCGAGAAACTTGCCAATCAGGGCCTCGTAGCCAACTGATTTGCAACATCGGTTTCCCCGAAACGCCCGGCGCAACCCGGGCGTTGTCGTTTCAGCACGGTATCGACAACCTCTCGCGGACGTATCCGCTATCATTAGGGGCTGCCCTTTATCGCCGCCCGCGCCATGATCGCCCTCGACGGCCTGCCCGCGCTTTCCCCGTTCCGTATCGACCGACTCAACGCCGAGCTGGCGCGCCTTTCGCCGGCAACACGGTTGCGCGCGGCGCGCCATGTGTACTTCGTCGATTCGGCGCCAGGCGCGGCGCTCGACCTGCCGCATCTGTGCGATGTGATCGAGGCACAATCCGGCGCTGCGACTGCGGCAACGTTATGGATCGTGCCGCGAATCGGCACACGCTCGCCGTGGTCTAGCAAGGCGACAGATATCCTGACCGGCTGCGGCTTTCCGGTGGATCGCATCGAGCGCGGCCTCGCACTCGACATCGACGGCATGCCTTCAGCCAACAGCGAAGCGCACGCGCAGGTGATCGCCGCCTTGCACGATCCCATGACGCAGTCGGTGATCGCATCGCTGGAAGACTCAGCGCATCTGTTCGATGCTGGCGCGCCGGCGCCGCTCGATCGCGTTACGCTGGGAACTGACGCAGTCGCGGCGCTCAACGCGGCGAACACGCGGCTCGGTCTTGCCCTCGCAGCGGACGAGATCGCCTACCTCGCGGAATGCTACGGCGAGCTTGGTCGCGATCCGAGCGACGCCGAACTCATGATGTTCGCGCAAGCCAACTCGGAACATTGCCGGCACAAGATTTTCAACGCATCGTTCAGTGTCGATGGCGTGGCGCAGCCGCGCTCGCTGTTTGCGATGATCAAGCACACACACGAAATGGCGCCCGCCCACACGCTGTCGGCTTATCACGACAACGCCGCGGTGGTTGCAGGCAACGCCGCGCGCCGCTTTTTCGCCGACGCGCATGACGGTGCGTTTCGCGCGCACGCGGAAGACGTGCCGTACGCAATCAAGGTCGAGACGCACAACCATCCGACCGCGATTTCGCCGTATCCCGGCGCTGCGACCGGCTCCGGCGGCGAGATCCGTGACGAGGGCGCCACCGGTCGCGGTGGCAAACCGAAGGCTGGCTTGGTCGGTTTCACGGTTTCGCATCTGCGCATCCCCGGCCTGCCGCGGCCGTGGGAATCGGAGCGTCCGCTGCCGCCGCGCTTTGCCAGTGCGTTCGAGATCATGCGTGATGGTCCGCTCGGCGGCGCTGCGTTCAACAACGAGTTCGGCCGGCCCTGCCTCGGCGGATACTTCCGCGCGTTCGAGCAGGGTGGTGCGACGCCGAACGTGCGCAGCGGCTACGACAAGCCCATCATGATCGCGGGCGGCCTCGCCAGCCTGCGCGGGTCGCATGTGGAAAAACAGATTCTTCGCGAAGGCGATGCCGTGATCGTGCTCGGCGGTCCGGCGATGTTGATCGGTCTTGGCGGTGGCGCGGCATCTTCCATGGCGGCCGGCGCAAGTTCGGCGCAACTCGATTTTGCCTCGGTGCAGCGTGACAACCCCGAGATGGAACGCCGCTGCCAGGAGGTCATCGACGCCTGCTGGGCGCGCGGCGCGGATAATCCGATCGTCTCGATCCATGATGTTGGCGCGGGCGGTTTGTCCAACGCGATCCCCGAGATACTCAATGATTCCGGAGTTGGCGGACGCATCGATCTGCGCAAGATTCCCTGCGACGATCCGCAATTGTCGCCGATGCAGATCTGGTGCAACGAGTCGCAGGAGCGTTACGTGATCGGCGTGCGCCCGGAATCGGTCGAGCTGTTCGAGGCGTTGTGCGCGCGCGAGCGCTGCCCGTTCGCGGTCGTCGGCCATGCGACTACCGAACGCCGTTTGTGCGTGTTCGACTCGCGATTCCCGATGCCCGATTCACGGCATTCATCGATCGATCTGCCGCTTGATGTGCTGTTCGGCAAGCCGCCGCGCATGCAACGCGATGCGCGCAGACGCGAACAACGCATCGAGATCGTGCCGGACATCGGAGGCATTGCGCTCGATCGCGCAATCGAGCGGGTCCTGAGCGTACCGGCCGTCGGCAGCAAATCCTTCCTCGTCACTATCGGTGATCGCACTGTCGGAGGCTTGTGCGCGCGAGATCCGATGGTTGGCCCATGGCAGGTGCCGGTGGCGGACTGCGCGGTGATGTTGTCGGACTTTGACGGCTACGCCGGAGAAGCGATGGCGATCGGTGAGCGTACGCCGCTCGCATTGCTGGACGCCGCAGCCAGTGCGCGCATGGCGGTGGGCGAGGCACTGACGAATCTTGCTGCAGCGCCGGTAGTTCTCAGCGAAGTGCGTCTGTCGGCCAACTGGATGGCGGCAATCGGTCACGAAGGCGAAGACGCGGCGCTGTATGACGCAGTACATGCAGTCGGCATGGAGCTGTGCCCCGCACTCGGCGTATCGATCCCGGTCGGCAAGGACTCGTTGTCGATGCAGACGCACTGGCAGGACGAAAACGGCGAGCAGCGTACGGTGTCGCCGGTATCGCTGATCGTCACCGCGTTCGCGCGCTCGCTCGATGTGCGCCAGGCGTTGACGCCGCAGATCGTGCTCGATCAGGGCGAAAGCGAAATCTGGCTGCTCGATCTTGGCGCGGGCAGGTGCCGCCTTGGCGGTAGCGCGTTGATGCAGGCGTTCGATCGTGGGGGTGGTGAACCTCCCGATCTGGACGATGTATTGGCATTCAAGAATTTTTTCGCGGCGATCCAGGCCGCCAACGCGCAAGGCCTGCTGCTCGCGTACCACGATCGCAGCGATGGTGGCGCGATCGTCGCATTGATCGAGATGGCCTTGGCCGGCCATTGCGGTCTCGAAGTTCAGCTGGCCGCCTGGGGCGAGAACACGCTGTCTGCGTTGTTCAACGAAGAACTCGGCGCACTCGTGCAGGTGCGCGCAAGTGATCGCGAGGCATTCCTTGCGGTTCTCACAGCGCACGGTGTCGCCGACATCGCGCACTGCATTGCGAAACCAAACGCGCGCATGCGCGTGAAGCTCGCGCTCGGCAGCGAAACGCTGGCCAAATGGAAATGGTCGGAACTGATGCGTGCCTGGTCGGAAACCAGTCATGCCATGCAGCAACGACGCGATAATCCGACCAGTGCCGACGTCGAGTACGAATGGCGCTGCGACGACTGCGATCCCGGCATCACGCCGTGCGTCACCTTTGATCAGAACGAAGATATCGCCGCGCCGTACATCGCGACAGGCGCGCGTCCACGTATCGCGATCCTGCGCGAACAGGGCGTCAACGGTCAGGTCGAGATGGCTGCCGCGTTCACGCG
>JBDSNK010000224.1:0-3975 GCA_039915385.1 Dokdonella sp. | reverse complement strand
CGCCACTTATCGCGTCGCGTCTCTTGCGAAATGCTTGGTGGAGAGAGGTGGATTCGAACCACCGAAGGCGTGAGCCAGCAGATTTACAGTCTGCCCCCGTTGGCCGCTTGGGTATCTCTCCTTGCACTGAGCCGCGCATTTTCCGTTCCCGCGGCATCTACTGTCAAGGTTTCGGTGCGCCCATCTGTCCGGACTAACGAATTTGCTGCCCTTTGCAGCAAGTCAGGCGTTGGGCGGAAGCCGAAATTGAGCGACTTCGACCTCCATCGCCTTGGAAAGCTCCAGCAGGCGCTGGGCATAGTCGGCCAGTTTGCGGTCTTCGTCGCTGGTCGCTTGCCATGGTGGGACAGCCACCGGCTTCCCATCGGGCGCATCCAGCGCGACGAAAATGATGACGCAACTCGTCGCTGCGCGCTCCGCGGCGGTCTTGAGGTCACGAGCGGACACATCAACCGCGAAATGCATGCTCGAACTGCCGGTGTGGATCAGTTTGCAGCGCACGCTGACCAGATCGCCAATCAGGATCGGCTGAACAAACTGGATCCCGCCCACCGCGACAGTCACGCAGTAGCGGCCACTCCAGCCCACCGCACCGGCATAGCCGGCCTGGTCGATCCATTTCATGACCATGCCGCCATGCACCTTGCCGCCGAAATTGACGTCGGACGGTTCGGCGAGAAAGCGGAATTCGACTTCGCGTTGCTGGCCAGGCATGCGGCACCTTCGGGAGCGCTCGACAGGGCGCACAGCCTAGCGCCTCGGACCTCGCTTGTGTGACCGCAGTCGCGCCACGCCCCCCTTCACGCTCGTAAGCTGGCTTGGCCGATTCGGTGTGAAGACAGGGGCACGACGATGCGTTCGACGATCTGGCTGGGACTTGTGCTTGCCTTTGCGGGCAACGCCAACGCGACTGAAGTGACGGTCAAGAACGATTCGCTCGCCAACAACGCCGGCGGCGCCATCATTCTCGGCTTCGCTGCTGGCGAAGGTGCTGCTTCCTGGTTGACCTCTCCCTGTGACGGCAACATTGTCGCGGCACAAGTATTTTGGCGATCACAGTTCGGTGGAGCCCCCCTAGTGGTGGAGGACTCAATCGACTTCTATCGCTCCGGAACCTTTCCGGTGCCGGGCGCACTTGCCCAACAAATTCTCGGCCCTCAACTGACCGATGGTGTCTTCAACGAGTATCGCTACCTGGACGAAAACAACACGATTCCGTTCAGCGTGCCGGTCCTGCAGAACGAGACCTTCGTGCTCGCCTTCACCTATGCCGAAGGGGCAAGCGACTTGAGTCAGCCCAGCTTGGTAGTCGACCAAGACGGCATCCAAAGCGGCAGAAACGCGCTTTATGGTGACGTCGGATTCGGCCCTGAATGGCGCGCGAGCAACGACCCACTCGTTGGCATACACGGCGACTGGGCCCTGCGCGCGGTGATCAACTGCGTGACTACCAGCACCGACGCCAACGTTTCGACGACCGTAATCAGCTCATCGACAACCTACACGCCGGGCGCGCCACTGCAGTACACGGTTGCGGTAAACAATGCGGGGCCGATCTCGTCAACGGGCACCACCGTGGTGGACACGTTTCCGAGCGCCTATTCCGGCGCCGTCTGGACCTGCGCCGCCAGCAGCGGCGCGAGCTGCACAGCAAGCGGCAGCGGAAACATCATCGACTCCGCCAATCTCCCGTCCGGCGGCCAGGTCGTCTACACCGTAAACGGAACGGTCATCGCCGGCACCACCGGCACGCTCAGCAATTCGGCAACCGCGATTGTGCACGCACCGACGACCGATCCGAACCCGACCGACAACACCGGCACGCTTGATCTCATGCCCGCAACGAGCGATGTCATCTTCGCGAACGGTTTTGAATCGCCCACTGCTGCTCCGCCGATCGTGGCAGCACGGGCCATGGGGATGCGGCCGACCAGATAGACGCCGCCCGTGTCCGCCAACATCGGCGTGGCGAATCGCCACGCCAGTGCCAGCGAAGTCGCCTGCCTGGTTTATCGATGCACGGTCAAACGTTGAAGCGGAAATGCAGGACGTCGCCTTCCTTGACCAGGTACTCCTTGCCTTACAGACGCAGGCGGCCGGCATCCTTCGCGCCGCCTTCACCCTTGTACTTGATGTAGTCGTCATAGGCGATGGTTTCGGCGCGAATGAAGCCGCGCTCGAAATCGGTATGAATCACACCTGCAGCCTGGGGCGCTGTGGAGCCGGCCTTTACCTGCCACGCGCGGACTTCCTTTTCGCCCGCCGTGAAATACGTCTGCAACCCCAGCAAGGTGTAGCCGGCGCGAATGACGCGGTTCAAGCCTGGCTCATCGAGACCGAGATCCTTGAGGAACTCGTCGCGATCGGCATCTTCGAGCTGGGCCATTTCCTCTTCGATCGCCGCGCATACCGGCACGACCTCAGCACCTTCGGTCGCGGCGCGCTCGCGCACGCGATCGAGATAGGGATTGTCGTGAAAGCCGTCTTCGCGGACGTTCGCGATGTACATGAGCGGCTTCAGGGTCAACAGGAACAAGTCGCGCAGCAGGGCCTTTTCCTCATCGGTCAGTCCAAGGCTGCGCGCCGACTTGCCTTCATTGAGGGCCGCGGAAACTTTCTGCAGCACGGGCCGCTTCGCCAGCGCTTCCTTGTCGTTCGCCTTGGCCGCGCGTTCAACCCGGTTCAGCGCCTTGTCGACCGATTCGAGATCGGCCAGCGCAAGCTCGGTGTCGATTGTTTCGATATCCGAAATCGGATCGATCTTGTTGGCTACGTGCACGATGTCCGGATGATCGAAGCAGCGCACTACATGCGCGATCGCATCGACCTCGCGAATATGCGCGAGAAATTTGTTGCCGAGACCCTCACCCTTGGAAGCGCCGGCAACGAGGCCGGCGATGTCGACGAACTCCATCGACGTCGGAATGACCTTCAATGGCTTGGCGATTCCGGCAAGCGCCGCAAGTCGCGGATCAGGCACCGGAACCACGCCGACGTTTGGCTCGATCGTGCAAAAAGGAAAGTTCGCCGCGGCGATACCGGCGTTGGTCAGCGCGTTGAAGAGAGTCGACTTGCCGACGTTCGGCAGGCCGACGATGCCGCATTTGATACCCATGGCTTGAATCCGGGAATAGAGAGTCGGGAATGGGGAATCGGCAGAGCAATGGTCGCGAGGCCCATGCCTCTACGATTCCCCATTCCCCATTCCCGACTCCCTGCTTGTATGCAATCGTTTCATCGCTTCGTTGAACTCACCCGCAACGGCAAGCGGCAGTACGTCGAGCGAACGCGCAACCGCATCGACAATCGCGGTCTCGTCTGCAACCGACGGACGACCCAGCACCCAGCCGGTCACCCGATCCTTGTGTCCGGGGTGGCCGATGCCCAGGCGCAGGCGATGGAACTGGCCGTGGCCGACATGTGCAACAAGATCACGCAGCCCGTTCTGGCCGCCGTGACCGCCGTCGAACTTCAGACGTGCCGCGCCTGGCGGCAGGTCGAGGTCGTCGTGGACGACCAGCATCTCCTCCGGCGCGATCTTCCAGTACCGCAATGCCGCGCCGACCGAGTCTCCACTCGCATTCATGAAGGTGATCGGCTTGAGCAGCCACAGTGGCCGCCCGTCAATCACGATTTTTGTGGTTTCGCCGCGCAGTTTCGAATCGATACCGAAGCGCGCGCTTTCGCGCTGCGCGAGCGAATCAGCCAGCCAGAAGCCTGCATTGTGCCGGGTCCGCAGATGTTCGGCGCCGGGATTGCCGAGGCCGACGATGAGGCGCAAGTCAGCCATGCGTGAACGCGCTCCGCACACGCCCTGCGATCGCTCGCAGGACGTGCGCGGAAACGACTATTACTTCTTGCCTGCAGGCTTGGCCGGAGCCGCGGCAGCCTTGGCCGGGGCTGCGCCCTTGGCCGGAGCTGCGCCCTTGGCCGGAGCCGCACCCTTCGCCGCTGCCGCAGGAGCGGCCGCCGCTG
>JBDSNK010000215.1:0-7083 GCA_039915385.1 Dokdonella sp. | reverse complement strand
CGATCGCCAACGCACAGGTGGCGAAGTTGCAAGCCGACGAGGCCGCAGCGTGGCACCGCAAGCTCGATGATGTAACTCTGCGACTGCCAGTACGGATGCAAGCCCTTGCCGATACGCTGCGCACCGCCCTCGCGGACATTCTGATCAGCCGCGACGGAGCTGCGCTGCGACCGGGCACGCGTTCGTATGCGCGCTCGTGGATACGCGACGGCGCGATGATGTCCGAAGCGCTGCTTCGATTCGGTCGCGCGGATGTCGCGCGCGATTATCTCACGTGGTACGCGCCCTACCAGTTCGGAAACGGAAAGGTGCCGTGCTGCGTCGATGCGCGTGGCGCCGATCCCGTCCCGGAAAACGACAGCCACGGCGAACTGATCCATCTCGTCAACGAAGTGTTCCGTTACAGCGGCGATCGCGCATTGCTGGCTGCAATGTGGCCGCACGTCGATGCGGCCGCGCGCTACATGGACACACTGCGCGCAAGCGAGCGCACGAAAGCAAACCAGGTGCCTGGGCGCGAGGCCTTTTTCGGCTTGATGCCCGCCTCGATCAGCCACGAAGGCTATTCCGCCAAGCCGATGCATTCGTACTGGGATGATTTCTGGGCGCTGACTGGCTACAAGAATGCGGTCGACATCGCGACTGCACTCGGCAAGCACGAAGATGCCGCGCGACTGACGCGGCCGCGCGATGAATTCCGCCTCGACTTGTTTGCTTCAATGCGCAAGTCCGTTGACGCACACCGCATCGACTATCTACCCGGCTGCGCCGAGCTCGGCGACTTCGATGCAACATCAACAACCATCGCGCTGTCTCCCGCAGGCGAACAAGTGCAGCTGCCAGCGGACCTCCTGCGCAATACATTCGAACGTTACTGGCAAGAATTCATCGCGCGTCGGGATGGCGGACAGTGGAAAGACTACACACCCTACGAATGGCGAACGGTCGGCACCTTCGTCCGACTAGGCTGGCGCGCACGCGCGCTGCAGGCGATCGATTTCTTCATGCGCGATCGGCGGCCAGCCGGCTGGAACCAGTGGGCCGAAGTGGTCGGTCGCGATGCTCGCGAATCGCGCTTCGTCGGCGACATGCCGCACGGCTGGGTCGCATCGGACTTCATCCGCTCGACGCTCGACCTGTTCGCGTACGAACGCGAAGGCGATCAATCGATCGTGCTGGCCGCGGGCGTTCCTGAGGACTGGCTGGATGGCGACGGCATCGCGATCGACCATCTGCGCACGCCGTACGGCAAGCTCGGCTATTCCCTGCGTCGCAAGGGCAGCACACTGCATCTCGACATCAAGGCAGAGGGCATGCGGCTGCCACCGGGTGGGCTCGTGTTCCCCTGGCTAAATGATGGCACTCCGGGCAGGACGCGAATCAACGGCAGCAAGACCGCGTGGGTGGAGCGCGAATTGCGCATCACGAACCTGCCCGCACACATCACGGTCGACTAGCGACGCGGAAACCCGAATGGCCACGTCAGGTCGCAGCGAGTGCACGCGCCTTGCTGGCGGCTTCCTCGATCGCCTCGAAGTTGCCTGCCGCAAGCCACTCGCGCGACACCATCCACGAACCGCCGATCGCGATCACATTCTTTTCGGCGAGGTAAGCCGGCGCTTCCGAGGCATGGATGCCACCGGTCGGACACAGCAGGAGATCAGGCAGAGGTCCGCGCAACGCGCGAATCAAGGCGGTTCCGCCGATCGCCGCCGCCGGAAATAATTTTGCAACGCGGAAGCCGAGCGATGTCAGCGCAATCAACTCGCTCGGCGTGGCGGCGCCGGGAATGGCGGGAAGCCCGCATGCAGCGAGATGTCCGGCGAGCGCGGCCGGCGTTCCGGGCGTAACCAGGAACGTTGCGCCTGCGCTGCGCGCAGCCTCGATCTGGCGCTCGTTGAGGACGGTGCCGGCACCGAGTGCGATCGCCGGTACTTCGTGCTTGATCGCCGCAATCGCATCAAGTGCCGCGGGCGTACGCAAGGTGACCTCGATCGCGGTCAGTCCGCCGGCGAGCAGCGCGCGCGCGATGGCCACACCCTGTTCGGCCGTATCGACCGTGACGACAGGCAGCACGCGCGTGGCTCGCAACAGGTCGATCGCAATCTGCTGACTGGCTTCCAGTTGAACGGCATCACGGGTCATCAGGCATCCTTTGCTTCAAATGGTACATGGGCGCGCAAGGCACCTACGTCGTATTCGGTTTCCGTCGGGCCCGGATGGCTGCCCATCGCGTTCGCGAAAAGCAGCGGTCCGCATGATATGGACAAGGCGCCCTCATCTGCCGGGCCCACGTTGGCGCGCGAAAAAGCGAACAACGCGCGCCCAAGATCCTGGCCCGCTGGTGCCGTATTCGCCGCAGGTTTCCGCGCGGCCCATTCGATGTCGGCGACATCGACCTGCAAGGTACCGTTTTCGCAATCAAGCGTGATCGTATCGCCATCGCGCACGCAGGCGATCGGTCCACCGATCGCGGCTTCCGGCGTCATGTGGATCGCCGAAGGCACCTTCCCCGATGCACCGGACAGGCGTCCATCCGTCACCAGCGCCACCGCCCTGCCCTGGTTCTGCAGCATGCCGAGCAGAGGCATCAGGCTGTGCAGCTCGGGCATGCCGTTTGCTTTCGGCCCCTGGTAGCGAACGACCGCGATGAAATCACGCGGCAAGGTACCAGCCTTGTGCCGCGCGCGCAGCTGCGCGGGATCGTCAACGACCACGGCCGGCGCCTGCACGCGTCGATGTTGCGGCTTGACCGCCGATACTTTTGAGAGCGCGTTGCCGAGCGATCCACGCACAAGGCGCAAGCCGCCTGTGGCTTCGAACGGATTCGATGCAGATCGCGCGACAGCCTCATCAAGGCTGGTTGCAACCGCATCGACCTGCACCAGCGCTGCATCGATCAGGCGCGGCTCGCGCGTATACGCACGCATGCCCCCGATCGCCACCGTGTCGAGATCGAACAGCAGGCCCGCTTCGAGTAACTCACGGAAAAGAAACGCAGTACCACCCGCTGCGTGAAAGTGGTTCACGTCGGCGTCGCCGTTCGGATAGATGCGCGCGAGCAGCGGCACGACTTCGGCGAGCGCGTCGAAGTCTTCCCAGGTCACGAGAATGCCCGCCGCTCGGGCGACCGCGACGAAATGGATCGTGTGGTTGGTCGAACCACCGGTCGCGAGCAGCGCCACGATCGCATTGACGATCGCGCGCTCGTCGATGAGCTTCCCGATCGGCCGATAGTCGTCGCCCAGCGCGGTGATCGCCGCTGCGCGCGTCGTCGCAGCGACCGTCAGCGCGTCGCGCAACGGCGTTCCCGGATTGACGAAGGAAGCGCCGGGCAATTGCAGGCCCATCGCCTCGAGCAAGATCTGGTTCGAGTTCGCAGTGCCGTAAAACGTGCAGGTACCGGGCGCGTGATACGACGCTGCTTCGGTTTCGAGCAGTTCCGCGCGCGTCGCGTTGCCGGCGGCGTAGCGCTCGCGCACTTCGGCCTTGGTCTTGTTCGACACGCCGCTCGGCATCGGACCGGCCGGGACGAACAGCACTGGCAGGTGACCGAATGCGAGCGCACCGATCAGCAGGCCCGGCACGATCTTGTCGCAGACGCCGAGGCAGAGCACGGCATCGAACATATCGTGGCAAAGCGCAATCGCCGTTGCCTGCGCAATGACATCGCGCGAAAACAGCGAGAGCTCCATGCCGATGCGGCCCTGGGTCACCCCATCGCACATCGCAGGCACTGCACCGGCGACTTGTGCAGTCGCGCCGATCGATCGCGCGGCGGCCTTGACTTGCGACGGATACGTTTCGAACGGCTGATGCGCCGACAACATGTCGTTGAACGCGGTCACGATGCCGATATTCGGCGCAGACCCGGATTTCAGTGCCTCCTTGTCATCCGGCCCACATGCAGCGAAGCCGTGCGCGAGATTGCCGCAGGAAAGGTGCGAGCGGTTCACGCCGCGCACGCGCGATGCTTCGACGAGGTCCAGATAGGCACGGCGACTCGCCGCACTGCGCGCGCGGATACGCGCGACGACGTCTCGCAGTCGGGGATTCAGGGATGCTTCGTCGGAGCGGTTACTCATGGCCGTCGATGGAAGTGTGATGCGAAGTGATACCTGGCGCGACCTGCCCGGATGGCGATCCCGCGGACTCGATGGATGCGGACTGACGGTGCACCGCTTGCGCACCGGCATCCGCAACCGCACAGGCGGCGGCGCCGAGCAGGCCTGCATCCGGATGCAGAATGGCCAAGGTCGGCACGCGCGCGAGGCTTTCCTCGAAGCGCCCCTTGTCCTGGAAGCGGCGCCGGAAGCCGCCGCGCTCGAGCCAGGGAAGAATCAGCGGCGGCAATCCGCCCGCGAGGTAAACGCCATCCCACGCGCCGAACGCCAGCACGAAATCCCCGGCCACCGCGCCGAGCAACGCGCAGAATGTTTCGAGCGTGCGGACGCATGCCGGATCCGTATTCGCCGCGGCGCGGCGCGTGATTTCTTCCGGCGGCAAGGTCCCTGTATCGATGCGGTGGATTTCACCAAGGGCCTCGTGCAGGTTGGTCAGGCCGCTGCCGCACAGCAGGCGCTCATTGGAGACACGTCCGAAACGCGCAGCAAGCCGACGCAGGATCTCGATGTCTTCTTCCGTGCGCGGCGCAAAACTCGTGTGGCCGCCTTCCGTTTCGAACGCGGACGGCCGACCGTCCTGCATCATCAGTGCGCCGACGCCGAGCCCCGTACCAGGGCCGATCACCGCGAACCGCGCCGTCTTTGCAGCCGCCGGCGCAGGCATCGATGGCGCGCCGATCACGCGCACGTCGCTGGCCACGAGCAAGGGCACGCACAGGCTCATCGCGGCGAAGTCGTTGACAATATGCAGCTGATCGAGTCCGAGCTCGGTACGTACGTGCTCGCGCGAAACGCTCCACGCGTGATTCGTGACCTGCACTTCGCCATCGCGAACCTGGCCCGCGAATCCGAACACACCGCGCCGCGGGCGCGCGGCACTATCGGCGAGGTAGGCCTTTGCGGCATCCGTGAACGTCGCGAAATCGGCGACATGATAACGACGAATGCTTTCACCGAGCAGGGGCTGCTCGGAAGTTGTCTCGGCCAAGGCGAAACGCACATTGGTGCCGCCGACATCAGAAAGCAGTACGTGGTTGGTCGCGGATGTGGTCTTCATTGCGGCCCACGACGATCGCGTTGCGAACCGCCCATGCGCGAAGGCGCCTGCGGCAGGAACGAACTCGCGGCAGCGGGGCCCCACGATCCCGCCATGTAGGGCAGGATCGGCGCTTCCGCGTCGCGCCAGGCGGCGATGATGCTGTCGACCCATGTCCATGATGCTTCCACCTCGTCGTTGCGCACGAACAAGGTTGAGTGGCCGTTGAGTGCATCGAGCAGCAGTCGTTCGTAGGCGATGCGTCGGTTCGTTGTCGGTTGCAACGAAAGATCGAGCGGCAAGGATTGCAGTTCGAGAGCGCCCCATTCGGGACCAGCAAGGCTGTTCATGAGTTCCAGCTCCACGTTTTCCTGCGGCTGCAGGCGCAGGACAAGGCGATTGGGTGTGGCGCGCTCGCGCTTGGGTTTCTCGAACAACCAGTGCGAGATCGGCCGGAACGTGACGACGACCTGGGTTACTCGTTCGGCAAGGCGCTTGCCCGTGCACAGGCGGAACGGCACGCCGGCCCAGCGCCAGTTGTCGATCGAGGCACGCAAAGCGACGAAGGTCTCGACCGGTTCGCGGCCCTGCACCGACTGCAGCGAAAAGCCGCGCACGGGTGCGCCATCGACGAGTCCTGCCTCGTAACGGCCGCGCACCGAATCCACCTGCACAGTGTCGGCGCGAAACGGACGCAATGCGCGCAGCACCTTGAGTTTCTCGTCGCGCAGCACGTCGGCGTCGAGCGATGCGGGTGGCTCCATCGCGATCAGGCAGAGCAGCTGCATGACATGGTTCTGCACCATGTCGCGCAATGCGCCGTAGTCGGCGTAGTAGCTTTCGCGACCGTCCACGCCAGCGGTCTCCGCAACCAGGATGTCGACCGATTCGATCCAGCGATGATGCCAGACGGCTTCGAGCAAAGTATTGCCAAAACGCAGAGCGAGCAGGTTCTGCACCGCTGCCTTGCCGAGGTAGTGGTCGATGCGGAAGATGCGGTCTTCGCTTAGGCAGGCGTTCAGCGCGGCATTGATCGCGCGCGCCGATTCCAGATCGCTGCCGATAGGCTTTTCGAGCACGAGTCGCGATGGCTCCTCGAGCAGGCCGGCACGCTTGAGTCCCTGGGCGATCGGTACAAACAGATAGGGCGGTGTCGCCAGGTAGCTCACGCAGCGACGACCGACGATGCCGGCCAGCGCCGGCGCGATCGCCGCAGGATCGCTGAGATCGACGGGAATGTAGTCGATGCACTGCAACAGCTCGGGCAGAGCCTCCTCGTTGCGCTCGTCGGCAGGTAGATGCTCACCGAGCCAGGCTCGGAATCCCTCGCTGTCGAATGCCTGGCGCGCCACCGCGATGATGCGGAATTCGGCAGGGAGCAGGCGGTCGCGCAGCAGGTGGAGCAGCGACGGAAACAGCTGTCGTGCGGCGAGGTCGCCGGTGGCTCCGAACAACAGCAACGTGTCGTGCAAGGTTTTCCTCCAGCTGGCGCGAAGACGATGCCCGCAGGCAGCAGCCGCGCGCGCACTCTATCGGTCAGATTGATCCAGGGAAACGCGAGGGTACCGAAGACGAGGCCTATTCGGCGAGTGCGCGCCCGTTGCTCTCCACTACCTTCGAATACAACCGGGCGCTCGCCTTCGGCGTACGCTTCTGTGTCTGGAAGTCCACATGCACGATGCCGAAGCGCTTGGAAAAACCCAGCGACCATTCCAGGTTGTCGAGCAACGACCACGCCATGTAGCCGCGCACGTCGCAACCCTGACCGATCGCGTCGTGGATCGCGCGCAGATGCTTGCGCAGATAGTCGACGCGCAGGGGATCGTCGAGCGTCTCGCTTTCGGCGACCGGCGGATCGTAGAACGCCGAGCCATTCTCGGTGATGTAGACCGGCGGATTGCCGTAGCGGTCGCGCAGCCAAAC
>JBDSNK010000197.1:0-7070 GCA_039915385.1 Dokdonella sp. | reverse complement strand
GCAATCGCCGCGAACAGCGCTTCGGTCGCACCCGATGTCACCGTCACTTCGCTGTCCGCATTGACCTTGCGCCCATACAGGCGCTCGGTCTTGCGCGCAATCTGTTCGCGCAGGGCCGGAATTCCGGTCATCGGCGCATACTGATTGCGACCTTCATTCATCGCGCGCGTGAGTGCATCGCGCAGCGCTTGCGGACCGTCGAAATCGGGAAAGCCCTGACCGAGATTGACTGCCTTGTGCTCGGCCGCGAGCTGGCTCATCACGGTGAAAATGGTCGTGCCGACTTTCGGCAGCTTGGTTTCGATCTGCATTGACCCTGTCGTCTGCTTAGGGGGAAGTAGAAACGCCATCGCCCCACCAGGCCATGACATTGGGAAACTCAATCGCGCCCGCCGGAATGAATCTTGGCGAGCGACCGATGTTAGCACCGCCGCCTCAAATGCCAGGTGCGCCGGACCGGTCGAACCGTCCAATGCGCTTCAAATTCAGCTGCCCGCCCGAAGATTTGTATTTCCGTGATGACGTATGCATGATTGGGCCTCGAGCCGGATGACAATAAGACTTCAGGCGTAGTGTCGGCGGGTAACCGGCACGCGCAATTTGCATGCTGGGGTTTGTTGTCGTGTGTCCGTAATTTCGCCTGGGGAGAGGCAAATGAGGATTGTCATTGTCGGCGGCGCGCTCGCCGCCGTGTGCGGCTGTGCGCATCTCGCGGCAGGCAAGCCCACCAGAGAGCCGCCGGCGCCGCCGTCGGCCGCTGCAGCGGTTGTTGATATCCAGCCCGTTCGGCGCGACTTCGACGCCATTCTGCCAACCGGGCTGCCGGTTGCCATCGACAATCCCTACGGTGACGTGCGCCTTCGCTTCGGGGGCTACACGGCTGCGCTTGCGGTCCATGCCGTGCTGCAGGAGCCCGCTTCGGCGCAGCCGATCGAACTTGCCCCCACGCAGGAGACCGGCCGCTATCTGATCGCACCGCGGCTGCCGCAGGGCGCCATCGCGGCACAAGGGCAACGCATTGACCTCGTCGTGTTCGTGCCAACAGGCCACCCGGTCAGCGTGCGCACGGAACATGGACTTATCGAGAGCCACGGCATTCGCGCGGATGTCGACCTGCAAAGCACTGCCGGCGATATCTCCATGCGCGGCACGCAAGGTCGTATCCAGGCACAGACCGGCGCAGGTTCGATCGAAGCTTCGTTGAATTCCGCACCACGGGCGTCGCGCCAACGGCTTGCGACCACGACCGGAAATATCGTGCTGGCCATTGACGACAAGCTCGATGCCGAACTCGAATTGACTACGTCAGCTGTCTTCGCCACTGAATACTCGCTCTCCGTCGTACCGCTTGCCGGACAGGAGCCGAACAAGAAGGCACATACGTCCGTCGGCGACGTCAAGGCAGGCAAGAACAAGGCAAAGGTGGTGGTTGAAAGCCGACGCGGCGAGATCCGCTTGCTGCGTCGAACGGGTTTTACTCCGCTGGGCGACAAGCCCGCGGACGAGGAGAACGAAGACAACGACAGCGACTGACGCGCGTTCACGCGTCGGATCGTGGCCGTCTGCAAAACCGCAACGCACATCTTCTGGGAGAGGACAGTCTGATGAAGCTTCGTACATCCGTTTTCGCCGGCGCAGCGCTTTCATTGCTGCTTGTCGGCTTGGGCCATGCGAGTGGCGCACCGACTATCACGCCACCTGTCGGCGTGCAGCTCGGCGAACCGGTCACACCGGTCGGTATCGACGTCGATCTGCGCGACCTGCCGACGGTGCCCGACTGGCGCCCTGGCATGGCGATAAAGGAAGCGCACAAGCGTCAGTTCTTCCCGCCAGATCACCTCAATACGGCGGCTCCCGCATCCATGGTGACGGAGCCGGACCACCTGCTGGAATTGCAGCAGATGTGGGATCAGGGCGCGCCGGCCGCACGCCGCACGCCGCAGGATCATGTCAGCATCAATAACGGTTCCACCGGCGTTTCGCCCGGCGATCCCGTCGTCGATGTCAGCGCGAACTACATCATCTACGGCGTCAACGGCAGCAGCGGCACCGCCTTCACCGTGTACGACAAGACCGGCACCAAGCTGGCCGGCCCGACATCGTTCTCGTCGATGGCGCCGACAGGCGATGGCTGTCGCACGTCGGTCAGCGATCCGATCGTGTTGTTCGACCGGCTCGCCAACCGCTGGTTCCTGCTCGAGATGGGCGGCACGTCCTCAGCAGCGAAGATGTGCGTCTACGTGTCCAAGACCGAAAATCCGGTATCGGGCGGCTGGTGGTTCTACGGCTTCTCGACACCTTCACAGAACGACTATCCGCATTGCGGCATCTGGACCAATGCGTACGTGTGCACGGACAACGAAGGTGGCGCGCAGGTCACCGCTTATGCGTACGACCGCGCGAACATGCTCAATGGTGCGACGGCACGCGCGCAGCAGCGCTTTGTCACGGTGCCCAAGCTCGCAGGCTATGGTTTCCAGGCCTTGACCCCGGCAACCTTCATGGGCGACGCCGCGCATGTACCGCCGGCGGGGACGCAGCAGATCCTTGCACGCCACAACGACGATGAAGCGCACGCTGGCACCGGCGCCGATCCCAGCCACGACTTCATCGACCTGTACTCGATCAATATCAACTGGACCACGCCGGCAAGCAGCGTGATCACGACCCTGCCACGCATCTCGATCACCGAGTTCAACAGTTGGTTCACCGATTACTCGACGTTCGCCACGGTACCGCAGCCTGGCTCCACATCGAAGATCGATCCGATCCGCGAAGTGATCCTGAATTCGCTGGTGTACCGCAACGTCGGCAGCTACGAATCGATCGTCGGCCAGTTCGCGACCAACATCAACAGCGCGCGCAGCGGCAGCGTCGTCAACGCCGGCATCCGCTGGTTCGAATTGCGTCGCATCGGCAGCGGCAACTGGACGCTGCAACAGGAAGGCACGTTCGGCCCTGGCGACACCAGCACGAATCATCTCGAAGGTTCGATCGCGACCGACAACAAGGGCAATATCGGACTCGGCTACAACGTCACCAAAACGAGTTCGCCGACCATCTACGCATCTCTCGGGTACACCGGCCGCAAGGCAGCCGATCCGTCCGGCGTGATGACCCTCGGCGAGAATACCGTCGCCGCCGGTGCAGCGGCGGAGACATCCGGGCGCTGGGGCGACTACTACCAGATGGCGGTCGATCCGACCGACGACTGCACGTTCTGGATGGTCGGCATGTACCGCCCGACCGGCAGCTGGAACACGCGCGTGCAGGACTTCAAGTTCAACGACTGCGGCGCGGCACCGAGCACATGGTCCGTTTCCGGCACGGTGACGACCAGCACCGGCGTCGGCATCTCCGGCGTCACTGTCGGTACCGGAACGACCAGCACGACGACCAACTCCAGCGGCGCCTACACACTGGGCAGTCTTGCGAACGGCAGCTACACGCTGACGCCCAGCCTCACCGGCTACACGTTCTCGCCGGGCAGCAGCAGCGTCACCGTCAACGGCGCCAACGTGACCGGCAAGAATTTCACCGGCACGCCCGTGGCCAACACGCCGCCAGTCGCGAACTTCAGCTTCACGACGAGCGGTCTCGTGGCGAACTTCATCGACAACTCGACCGACAGCGACGGCACCATCGCATCGCGTTCGTGGACGTTTGGCGATGGCGGCACGTCGACCGCGACCAGCCCGAGCCACACCTATGCTGCTGCCGGTACGTACAGCGTCGCGCTGACGGTCACCGACAACGGCGGCGCCACCAATACCAAGACGCAATCAGTCACGGTGGCGGCTACGAATGTCCCGCCGGTCGCGAATTTCACCTTCACGACAAGCGGTCTGGCGGCGAACTTCAGCGACAGCTCGAGCGACAGCGACGGCACGATTGCATCGCGCTCGTGGACGTTCGGTGATGGCGGCACCTCGACAGCGACCAGCCCGAGCCATACGTACGCAGCCGGTGGAACCTACAGCGTCTCGCTGACAGCGACCGACAACAGCGGCGCGACCAGTACGAAGACTCAGTCGGTGACCGTCAGCGGTGGCGGAAACGTGTTGCAGAACGGTGTCGCCGTGACCGGCCTTGCGGCGACCACCGGCAATACGCTCAGCTACACGATGGTGGTTCCGGCAGGTGCGACTAGCCTGAAGTTCGTTACTTCCGGCGGCTCCGGAGATGGTGACCTTTACGTCAAGTTCGGTTCCGCGCCGACCACGTCGAGCTACGACTGTCGCTCTTGGGCGTCAGGCAATACCGAGACGTGTTCCATCACGACCGCGCAGGCGGGCACCTACTACGTGATGATCAATGCCTACGCAACCTTCAGCGGTATGAGCCTGACCGGTACCTATTCGACTGGCAGCGGCGGCAATGTCCTGACAAATGGCGTGGCCGCAACCGGGCTCGCGGCGACGACGGGCAACTCGGTCAGTTACACGATGATCGTTCCCGCCGGCGCCACGAACCTCACGTTCGCCCTCTCCGGCGGCACCGGGGACGCCGACATGTACGTCAAGTTCGGATCTGCGCCGACCACGACGACCTATGACTGCCGCCCGTACGTCGCAGGCAATACCGAGAACTGTCCGATGAGCCCCGTGCAGGCCGGCACCTACTACATTATGGTGCGTGCCTACTCGAGCTACACAGGTGTTTCGCTGAAGGGTACCTACACACCGTAAGCGATCCAAACAATGACTGCGCCAGTCTTGGCGCAGATACGGCGACCGGCTTCAACCGGTCGCCGTATTTTTGTCAGGCCTTGCGACCGACAAGCAGTCTGTTGAGGCGTGCGATGAATGCTGCAGGATCGGCCAGTTGGTCGCCCGCAGTCAGTTGCGCCTCCTCGAACAACAGCAGGCCAAGATCCTGCAAGCGTATGGCGTCGGATTCATCCTCCAGCGCGCGTACGAGCGGGTGCGTCGGATTGATCTCGAGCACGGGCTCGCTGCCGGGAACCTCGTGTCCCGCCTCGCGCAAGAGGCGTTGCATGTGCAAAGCCATGTCGTATTCGCCGAGCACAATGCACGACGGGGAATCGGTCAATCGGTGACTGACGCGCACTTCGCTGACGCGTGAGCCGAGCGCATCGGCAATCTTCTTCAGCAGCGGTTGCGCGGCTTCTTCGGCCTGCTTGCGCCGCTCGCTCTCCGCACCATCCGGCGTGTCGAGTTCGCCCTTTGCCGCATTGCGCAGTTTCTTGCCCGCGTATTCGCCGAGATAGCCGATCATCCATTCGTCGATGCGGTCGCTGAGCAGAAGCACCTCGACATCTTTCGCGCGCAGCGACTCGATATGCGGACTGCCGCTGGCTGCTGCGTGTGAATCGGCGGTCACGTACCAGATTGCATCCTGCCCAGCCTGCATGCGGCCGATGTAGTCATCCAGCGACACGTTCTTATGTGCGTCGACCGCTTTCGTCGAAGCGAACCGCAGCAGCTTCGCAATGCGTTCGCGGTTGGAGGTGTCTTCGGCGATGCCCTCCTTCAGCGTATTGCCGAATGCGTTGATGAACTGCTGGAACTTCTCCGGCTCGTCCTTCGCGAGCTTCTCAAGCAAATCGAGCACTCGCTTGACGCAGGCAGAGCGGATCTGCGCGACGAGGCGGTTCTCCTGCAGGATTTCGCGACTGACATTGAGCGGCAGGTCATCCGAATCAACGACACCACGCACGAAACGCAGGTAGTTGGGCAGCAGTTGCTCGCTCGCATCCATGATGAATACACGACGGATATAGAGCTTGAGTCCCTTTCGTTCATCGCGCCCGCTCATCACTGCATCGAACGGCGGCTTTTCGGGGACGAAGAGCAGCGACGTATAACTCTGCGAGCCTTCGACGCGATTGTGCGACCACCCGAGCGCATCGTTGTAGTCGTGCGACAGCGACTTGTAGAACGCCTGGTATTCCTCGTCGGTGATTTCACTCTTCGGGCGGGCCCACAGCGCCGCCGCGTGATTCACGGTTTCGAATTCACCCGTGTCCACGCCGTCCTTCTGAACCGGCAGGCGGATCGGAAACGCAACGTGATCGGAGTAACGCTTGATCAGTTCACGCAATTTCCAGGCGTCGAGGAACTCGCTCTCATCGGCCTTCAAATGCAAGGTCACGGTGGTGCCGCGCTGCGCCGCCTCGATCGATTCAAGCGTGTATTCGCCCGTGCCGGTCGATTCCCAGCGCACGCCCTCGCTCGCTACCGCGCCGGCCTTGCGCGTTGTCAGCGTGACCTTGTCGGCAACGATGAAACCCGAGTAGAAACCGACACCGAACTGACCAATCAGCTGGGTGTCCTTGCGCGCATCGCCCGAGAGCGAGTCGAGGAACCGGCGCGTGCCTGAGCGAGCAATCGTGCCGATATTCTCAACCACTTCGTCGCGCGTCATGCCGATGCCGTTGTCGCGGATCGTCAGAGTGCGCGCATCACGATCGAACGAAATGTCGATACGCAGCTCGGCGTCATCGGCCGTTAGTGCAGCATCGGACAGGGCGGAAAAGCGCAGTTTGTCGCAGGCATCGGACGCGTTCGAGATCAGCTCGCGCAGGAAGATTTCCTTGTGCGAGTAGAGCGAGTGCGTGACCAGATGCAGGACCTGAGAGACTTCGGCTTCGAATGCGCGGGTTTCAACGGGGGACGTCATGGGGTTTCCTCAGCGATGGAATGCGTCACAGATGGTGGTCTTGCGGGCGGGTTCAAGCGCAGAGGACGCGGAGCCTTGACACGCGCTCACGCTGGCGATTTGCAAGACGCGACCCTCAATGCACGCGTTGGCGTGCTTCTGCACTGCAACCCACAAGGACATGGGGAGTGTTCGCGAGCGCGGGGATTGTCCGTGGAACCGGCAAATCGCCATCGCACGTCGACGCTGGCAATTGCTCCTGCATTGCGCCCCACATGGATGTGGGAAGTGTTCGCGGGCGCCGGGAGCGCGCGCGGACCCAGCGTACCGGCCATCCTGGCCATAAAAAAGCGGCCATCGTTGCCGATGGCCGCTTCTGACGAGGAGCACAGACGCGACTCGATGCTCCAAGACGTTTTTTCTGTTGGCGATCAGGCGCCTTTCTTGAC
>JBDSNK010000147.1:0-4701 GCA_039915385.1 Dokdonella sp. | reverse complement strand
GGATTCAACAAGCCGACGAAGTTCAAACGCGCCTGGTGGAATACCGGCTTCATGCGCGAGAACGTGCGGAAACCGTCCTCGCCGTGATACGCGCCCATGCCCGAAGCGCCAACGCCGCCGAAAGGCAGGTCGTGCTGGGCAATGTGCAGGATCGTGTCATTCACGCTTACGCCGCCCGCCTGCGTTTCAGCCAGGACTTTCTCGATCGTTGCGCGATCTTCGTCAAACACGTACAGGGCCAGCGGATGCGCGCGCGCCGAAATGTACGCAATCGCATCGTCAAGCGTCTCGTAGGGAACCAATGGTAGTAATGGGCCGAAGATTTCCTGCTGCATGACGTCCATGCCGTCGTTGACATCGGTAAGTAGCGTTGGCGGAAATAGGCGGGGTTCGCTACTTTCCGGTACCTCAGCGAGCGGATGTGCGCCTGCGCCCGCAGCAACTGCGTCGTTGCGCAAAGCCAAGAGTCGCGCATAGTGTCGATCGGATGCGATGCTTGCGTACTGTCCGCCTGCAGCAAGCTGCGGATACAGTCGTGCAGTGGCCGCCCGCGCCACTTCGATGAACGCGCTGACTTGGGGGCGTGGCAGCAGCAGGTAGTCGGGAGCGATGCAGGTCTGACCTGCGTTGAGCAACTTGCCGAGCACGATGCGCTCGACCGCGTGCTCGAAACGCGCGTGCGGGCCGATAATCGCTGGCGACTTTCCACCCAGTTCCAGCGTCACCGGGGTCAGGTTCACGGCAGCTGCACGCATGACCTCGCGGCCAACGGCGGTCGATCCGGTGAAGAGCAGGTGATCGAAGGGCAGGGCGGAAAATTCGCGCGCGACATCCGCATCGCCATTGACGACTGTGATTTCATCAGGCGAAAACGCCTTTGCGATGAGTTCGGCAAACAGCGCCGAAAAAAGCGGCGTCAATTCGCTCATCTTCACCAGCACGCGATTGCCGGCCGCAATCGCGTCCGTCATCGGCCCGATAGCCAGATACAGCGGGTAGTTCCACGGCACGATGATGCCGACAACGCCGAGAGGTTGCGGGCGAACTTCCGTGCGTGCGGGCAGGAACCAGAATCCCGCCCAGCGCCGGCGTGAACGCATCCAGCGCCTTCCATGCTTGAGCGCATGCTGGATGCCGGCGCGGCTCGGAAAGATTTCGAGCAGATCGGTTTCTTCGCCTGGGCGTCGCCCGAAGTCCGCTGCAATGGCAGCGGCAATGGCGTCACGATGATCTTGCATCAGTGCCGCGAGGGAACGCAGGCGGCGCGCGCGCGACGTCCAATCGGGGTATGGCTCACGCGCCTGCGCGCTGCGCATGCGCGCGAAGGTTTCCGGCAACGAAAGGTCTGCGGTCGTCACGGCAACGTTTCGAGCACACCGGCAAGCGCGCGGTGCAGGCGTCTGTCGAGTTCATCGGATCGGCCCTGCATCGAGGTCCAGCGCGTCAACAGGTCGACAAGCTCGCGCTCGGTCGTCACTGTGGCCGCCGAACTGCGCAGGCGCGCAGACAGACGGTCGACCTGCAACGCACGCCTTCGCTCCAGATCCTCAGCTGGCGATTCGATACCCGCCAGCACTTCGATCGCGATCAACACGTCGCGGAAGGCCGCCACATCATCCTCTGTGGGCCCGTCGATCGCGTGGGCGGCGACCTCAAAGCGTGTCGACAGCTCGGTTACCGCGATATCGCCTTGCGGCATGGCCGCCCATGCAACCTGCATTTCTGCAGCATTGGTTGGTGATTGTTCGACCGAGCGACACAGCCTGTAGCGCTCGCGCCAGATAGTGTATTGGGCATGTCGACGCTCGCGCTCGCGGTGTGCGGCAGCGTTCAGCAGCTTCGTCTGCGCATCGCCGAAACGGCGAGTGAGCAAGTCGTCACGCACCCGCAAGGCGCTCCACGCTGACTGTGCGCGCGCAACTGCACCGCGCTCCGGCGGTATATCCAGAAGCGCGAACGCTTCCATTTCCGCACACGTGGCCTCGGCCTGCGCACGATCGTCCGCTTCGCGCGCGGTACGTTCGTTTCGCTCGCTGTCGAGTTTTGCGAACACGGCATCGATTGCCGCACGAAACGCGTTCCACTGTGATTGATCCTTTGCACGGCGACCATTGCCCGCACCTTGCCAACGCTGCTGCAACTCGCGTGCAGCGGCAACCGCACCACGCTGCGCAGTACCCTGACCGAGCGCCTCAGCCTGCGCGATCAAGGCAGACTTCGCACGCTCGACGTCCTCGTCGCGGCGTGCGATACGTGCATCGAGGCTGGTCAAACCGTCTTTCAACCGCTGCGCCAATGCTTTGCGATCACGAGGCTCGACGCTGTCGAGTCCGCGCAGCGCTTCGACCATTTCGCGCCGCAGCGTACCGATCAGGGGCCAGTCGGCGCTGTCTTCGCCAAGTTCGCTGGCTCTGCCGAGCAGGGCAGTGACGAGTTGCACATGCGATTGACGCAGTTCCTGACGCTTCTTGAAATACGCCTGCGTCGGTGCGAGTGCGGCGCGGCATGCCGCGTGGAATTGTCGAGCCAAGCCGCCGGGCTTGGCCCCATCGCGGCCTTCGATCGTATCGAGCCGTGTCCATTCGAGCTGCGCTTCACGCACGCGGGTGGCAACCGCGTCTGGGTGGATTCCCGTCGTCGCTAGTGCTTCGATTTCCTCGCAAAGCTGTCTGCGGCGATGATTGTCGGCCCAGTGCTGCCAGCGACTAAGCTCTGCGTAGCGGGTCTCGACCGCTGCGACTTGCTGCGCGACGGCCGGAGGCAAGCTGGCGTCGATGCTTCGGCGCAGGTCATCGGCGCGCGTTTTTGCGGCGTGCGCTTGCGCGCTTGCGCCCGAATCAATCGCCACGTCAATCGCAGTCAGCGCTTCCTTGAGTTCCCCGAGCAGGGCTTGTTGCCGATCCTGCCTCCGCTTCTTTTCAGCGTTCGCCTCATCCAGCGATGCGGCGAAGCGCGCCTGAGCGATCAGCGGCGCGATCACCGAATCGACCTTGGTGTCGGGTTCAGTGGTTTCGACTTCCGACGCGGTCGGCATTTCGGCGACGGTGGCGTCAGACGCCGTCAACTCGTCAGCCATCGTCGTCGCGGACGATTCCATTGCCGCAACGGACGCCGGCGTTGCCGACGGCGACGCCCGGCTCAGCACAAGCAGAGCCTGTGCAGCACGGAAACGCGCGCACAACGTTTCGGAAGCTGCTGTTTGGACGTCGGCCCAGCGCGTGGCGATGTCGGTCTCCACGTCGATATGACGCGGCTCGCGCAGCAACTGCTCAAGCTGCTCGCACAACACGCGAGCGCGTTGCTCCAGCGTCGCGCCATCACCGCGTGCCACGCGCAGGATCTCGATGCGTTCGCGTGCACGCCGGCTGACCTGCTTGTCGGTCTTGCGCGCGCGCTCGGCCAGGCGTGCGAGTTGCGCCTCATCGCTGATGCGCTCGACCAAGCCGAGGCGGATGTCCGCATCGGTATCTTCGAGCGCGCGATCGAACAGCAACGCAGCGCGTGTGACGCGCTCCAGCGCGGCCCGGCGAAGCTCGGGCTCACGCGCGTGCCGGGCGATGTGCTCGATCAACTCGCTCTCATCCTGCGCCTTCAGCAAGCGCACGCGTTCGCCAAGCGGCGGCGAGGATGCATGTGTACCCGTCAGCAAGTCGACCCACAGTGTGCGTGCCTGGGAGCGCACCGACGGGTCGGCATCGTCGTGCGAAATCCCTTGCGCGATACCTGGATCAGCAAGGCGTTTCATCGCGGCGAGTCGAACGCTGGCTTCGGTGTCCTCGCGCGCGAGTCGGCCGAGATTTGCGACGAGGTCGCTGTCGGTATCGTGCCGGACACCAAGGAGACGGGTCGCGGAATCCTTGGACACCCAACGTGGCTTGCGCAGAAAACTTGGAAATTTCATTGGCGGGTTCTTCAGAACAGATTCTTGATGATATGGAAGCCGGCGGCGTACTCGCCGATGATGGTGCCCAGAGTGACGAACATGAAATTGAGCAGGGTGCGAGCGATGCGGTTCTTCCACCACCCGGTCCAGTGCGCCACGTCGTCGCGCAGAGTGTCAAAGTCGGCGACGCGCGGGCGGCGCAGCCACGCCTCGACGCCGGCACTTATCGCCGATGCCGGAATGCCGGGGCGGAACGGTTTCAACGGTGCGGCGATGAAAGCGGCCAGCACACTGAGCGGATGCGCAGCCGCAGCGATTGCACCGAGCGCGGCGAAACCGCCGGTGAACAGGGTCCACGCAAGCAAAGCGTCGGTGCCGGCGCGCACGCCGCGCGTGAAGGCGAATCCAATGGCGGACGCAATCACGAGGAACACGGCGAGCGCAAACCACTTTGGCCAGCGCGAGGCCGGCGGCAGTTTGGACAACTTTTCGATCAAGGGCCGCGGAATCTCGTTTTGCGATACCAGTTCGCGTTCGATACCCGCCAGATGCCCGGCACCGATCACGACCAGCACGCGCCGTGCAGTGCTGCCCAGAGCCTGTTCGCGCAATCGGGCCGTCATGTAGCGGTCGCGTTCGGCGATCAGCGCATCATAGAGCGGCGGCGATTCCCGTGCGAACTCGTTGAACATGCTGCCGAGCAGGTCGCCCTGCTTGAGCTTCTCGATTTCGTCCTCGCTGACCTCTTCGCGCGTCAGCAGGCTCGCGCCGAGGCCGCCGACAATTGAAAGGCGATCAACGAAGCCGACGCTGCGGTA
>JBDSNK010000104.1:0-11235 GCA_039915385.1 Dokdonella sp. | reverse complement strand
ACTCGCACTCGCATCCTCGGTCTGCGCTTCGTCGGCTCCATGCGTCGCCTGCCGCACTGGCGGAACGCGCTTCATGAGCCTAAAGCAGGCTTTCCAGCGGCAGCAATCGCATCACATCGACGCGCAGGCGCTTGATCAGCGAACATTCCGGCTCGCTGTCGAACACGACCGGTTTTCCATCATTGACGGCGGCCCAGCGCAACGGCGCATTCCTCGGCGATCGTTTGCTGTCCGGGTCCAGCATCACGTGGAATGAATTCTCCGGCGCGGCCGCGCTGGCAAAGAAACGTTCTATGGCCGTGGCCAGGGCTGGACTGTCGACGATGACGCCCATTTCGGTATTGAGGTCGCGCGAGCGCGGATCAAAGTTCATCGAGCCGATGAACACCTGATGGTGGTCAATCACCATCGCCTTCGCGTGCAGGCTGACGCCGGACGAGCGACCGTAAGCACTGGGCGCATCGTTTGCGGCGAGTGGGCGGAATTCGAACAGTTGCGCGCCGGCCATCAACAGCGGGCGCCGGTAGTGCGCGTAGCCCGCATGCACTTCGGGCTCGTCGTTTGCAGCGAGCGAATTGGTCAGCGCCTCGATCGTGACGCCTCTTTTTGCGGCTGCTTCGAGTACGGCTTCGACTTCGTCGCCGGGGATGAAATACGGGGACACCACGAGGATCTGTTGCTGCGCGGATTCGAGCAGTTGCTGGATTGGACGCTCGATGCGCGCCTGCTGCTGCTCATCCTTGTCCGGATCAACTTTCGCTGGCGCGTCGACAACGAGTTTTGCGTCGCCCCAGTACCAGTCGTTCGGGCGTCCTGAGTCGGCCGGATCGTCCGCGGTGTTCACGACAGCAGAGCCTTTCGCGTAGTCGTCCGGCGTGTAGGCGCGCGCCTCGCGCGCGAGGCGGTCGCGTACCCGCGCAAGGTCCTGCGCGGTTGCGTCCGTGCCGCTGTAGGCCTGCACCGGGTACGCCACCTTGTCGTTCCAGTAGCGATCGAACATTGCCGCAATCCGCGGCACCACCGGTCCGATCGCCAGCACGTCGAGGTCGCGGAAATGCGGATCGTCGCCGGTATCGAAATAGGCGTCACCGATATTGCGCCCGCCGATGATGGCGGCCGTGCCATCCACGATGAACGACTTGTTGTGCATGCGCCGGTTCAGGCGCTGCGCTTCCAGCAGGAACTGCCCCAACTTCGACGGCAGCGAGCGTTGCCGAAAGCGCAACGGATTGAACAGGCGCACTTCAATGTTCGGATGCACATCGAGCGCATCGAGCAGATGGTCTTC
The DNA here is from genome assembly GCA_039915385.1 of Dokdonella sp. Lineage (GTDB taxonomy): Bacteria > Pseudomonadota > Gammaproteobacteria > Xanthomonadales > Rhodanobacteraceae > Dokdonella_A. Next base: position 9,947 of record JBDSNK010000104.1, on the reverse strand, counting down.
TGCGGCGATATCAAAATCGTCGAGCAGGATGCGCACGCGCACACCGCGGTCAGCGGCAGCAAGCACGCGCTGCGCGAGCAATCGCCCGGTCTGATCATTGGCGAAGATGTAGTACTGCAGGTCGATCGAATGGCGTGCACTGTCGGCGAGAACGAGTCGGCTGAGCAATGCATTGGTGCCGCCGAGCAAGGGTCGGAAACCCGATTGCCCCGCGTGTTTCGCGACCCGGACCTGCATCTCCCGCGTCAAGGCGGAGTCAACGACGGGTGCCACAGCGGTTGAAGGCGACTTGACGAAATCGGTGCGCAATACCGAGCACGCGGGCAGGCCGCCCAGCAGGGCGAAGACTGCAATGCAGCAGAGGACGCGTCGCATGAGGAACGAATGGGCTGTCATCAATTAATCATCGCACAGCATTCGATGACTGCGATTTGAATGAGGCGCAGGCGTTCAGCTGGCGTCGCGGATTGGAAAATCCTCCCACGAAGGTTCATCACCCGCTATCGGGAAACGCTACCCTGATTTCCAGCAAGAAAAAACCGGCGCGGGAAACCCGCGCCGGCTTGGTTCAAGACACTGACCGAGGTCAGTGGATATTTCTTACTTCTTTGCGTTCGGGTCGAGTCCCAGAACAATCGGCTGCCCAGCGCCACCACTGCCGGTTGCCCGGATAAGGTAGTTGCGGGTAAAGCCGGGAACCGCGTCAGGGTTGAGCAGGATCCCTACGCCTGGATCAGCCAGATCCGGCGCCACCGTGCCGTCACCACTGGCATTGCCAAGCCACGAGCGGCCGACGAACGGACCGACGTCCGAGCTGGCCGGGCGACCGCCGACGTTGGTCGCGTTCGGATTCGACAGCGCGATGATGATATCGCCGGGACCGTTCAGTACGATCGGCGCGGTCAACGTGATATCGACGAACGCATTTGCCGGCGCGCCCATCGTGTAGACCGTGGGCGTGCCCACCGCTACTGCGCCGTTGCTCGGGTCAGTGTCCGCATCTTGATAGATGAACACGCTGACTTTGTCGCCGGCGGCATTCCAGCCTGCACCGCTGCCGAAGACCGTCGACACCTTGGTAATCGTGATCGGATAGTCGGCAGGGTTCGGCGTAAAGCGATTGAGCCACAGCAGACCCGGGGCGCAAGCAGCCCATGTAGAGCAGCCGAGGGCGGAAAGCGACGCCGCCAGCTGGTCGACCTGGAAGTTGCAGACACCACCGGTGCAGGTCACCGTCGGCGGCGGCGCACTGGTGCTCTTGACAGCGACCGTGATGTGCTGCGGTGGCGACTGGGCGGCGGCTTCCGTCAGGATGACGTTGCCGAATGCCGGCGCGATTAGCAGCGTATTCGGTGTTGCCTTGAACGTGATTACCTGCGTTGCACCAGGCGCCAGCGTAAATGACGCGGGCGTGATGGTCATCGCAAAGGTTGGATCCAGTACCTTCGTCGCGTTCCAGGTTGCCGACGTGGCCAGACGGTTCTTGACCGTGCGCGTCCAGGTGCAGTTTGGCGCACAGACCATGTTGCGCAGCAACGGCAGATTCAGCGTCTTGACGTCACCGGCTGTCGGTGTCGCATTCGGGTCCGCCGCGAGGAAGTTCGCGTAGGTCTCGTCCATCGTCAGACCGGCAAGCGCAGCCTGAGTCAGGTCGACACGACCGCTGCCGACGTCATCGATGATCCACGGCGTAACGCCGTCTTCTTCGGTGCCCGCAGCATTGGTAGCCGTCATCATCATGGCCGACTTGACTTCGGTCACCGTCCAGGTCGGATGCACTGCGCGCACCAGTGCCGCGGCGCCCGTCACATGCGGCGTCGCCATCGACGTACCGCTCATGAATGCGTAGTTGCCGCTCGCGTCATCGGTTGCGGCGAAGATGTTGACGCCCGGTGCACTGATGTCCGGCTTGGTCGAGTCGCCCGTCGGCGCGGGAACCGGGCCGCGATAGCTGAAGCCCGCGAGCACATCGCCCTGGGTCACGCTTGCCACATCCCGGCTGTAGTTGATCTGCACGCCGCCCTGCGGGCCCTCGAAGCCATCGGCGAAAATGTACTCGGCCGCCGGAGCGGGCGGGTTGTTCCCCGCCGCGAATGCGATCAGCGCATCGCCATCGACTTGACTGGTGGAGAACGATGGCGTGGTCGTGCCGGGGGTCGACATCGAGATGGTGCCGGGCTGATTGTTGCCAATCACCACCATCGTCGCTCCCGCAGTGGTCGCGTTGGTGATTTTTTCGGAGAAGGTACAGGCGCCGCGACGGATCAAGGCCACGCGCCCGGCGAAATAATCGGCCGGGAACCCGCCAGTCGCAGTACAACCGGTGATATTGGTCGGATACGACAGCATGCTCATGCCGGTGAAATCGACCGTTGCCGAAGTGATCGTGGTCGAACCCGCGTTGAGCACGACATGGGCCAGATCCGGCGGACTCGGCGGCACCGTACCCGGTCCGGTCACGGCCAGCTGTGGGCCGATGATCTGGTCCTGCGTGGAAGCGGCAACCGTCATGACCCACGGGCCGAGATGGTTGACCAAACCGTGCGGATCCGTCTCACCGGGCTGCAAGTTGCCCGCCGCTGCCGCGACGAACACGTCCGCATTGACAGCGTCGAGGAAGTTGCGATCGTTGTCGTTCCACGGATCGGTACCGCCGGAGATCGAGAAGTTCAGTACGTCGACGCCATCCGCGATCGCGTTCTGGATACCAGCGAAGATGTCCGCACCGGCACACGAGTTGGTCTGGCAGACTTTGTAATGATGGATTGCCGCGCACGGCGCGACACCGGACATGGTCACGCCATTGGGCAGCAGTGGAGGCGGATTGGCCGTGTTGTCGATCGTATTGCCTGCAGCGGTGCTGGAGGTATGCACGCCGTGACCAAAGGTAGGATTCGCCTCGGGATCGGGACCGGCGCAGAATCCGTTGATGTCGGTCGCACTGCAATCGGCCGCCACCAATTTCGGCACCGATTGACGGAACCCGCAGGCGGGATCGTTCGCGAACGAGGGGTGGTCGCTATTGGTGCCGCCATCCAGATCGCCAACAAGAATGCCCTTGCCTTTGGTGGCGCCCGCAGGGCCGGTCGGCGTGGCTGTGCCGTCCCAGATCTTGTCTGCGCCAATGAACTTCGGGCCGCGGTAGGTCAGCAAGTGTTCAACACCGGCTGGCCGCACCGACTTCACGCCGGGCAGGTTCGCGATGCGCGCAGCCTCGGCACCGCTCATGTTCGCAGCGACGCCGTTGACCGTGATCGTGTAGGTGTGGGTAACCGCGAGGTCGCGGCCGAGCGTACTGCGGATCGCTGCAAGATGTGTGTCGCGCTGATCCTTCAGAAAGCCCTGATACGCCTTCGCGGCGTTAGTGTGGACGTCCAGTTTCCGCTGACCCGACGACTGCGGCGTTGTCGCCCGCAAGCTGCCTACACTGCCGGTGTAGTTCAGCAGGCCAGCATCGGTAAACGTGATGATGTAACTCTCGACGGCGCTGCTGGAATGGTCGAAAGCGACCGATCCGCTGACATCACGTCCGGCCGCGAACGCGACGGTGGAACCCTGCAATGCCATTCCCATCAGCGCGCAACCGATCGCTGAAGAAAGTGTTACCAACCTGAATGACTTCCCCATATTTGTCTCCGAGTTCAACATGCACAGAAAAAACGCAGGCATCACCGCCCTGGCGGTTCGATGTCTGTTGTGGCGAGCGAGGTGAATCGTGCTGAAGCGACCTGCTACAAGCGTGCTTATAGCACCGCTTGTGCGCTTGACCAAGGTTCGCTGCCGCATTTCAGGCCGTGCGGCTGAATAAGCATCAGCAATTCAGGCGGATATTGAAGTGGTTGTCGTGGCCCGGGATGTGCCCCGGGGTAGCGGCCCCGTCGGCTACGCAAGAAAAATTTGTCATCGCCACACGTGCTCAAGCATCGCTCTTTCCCGGAATTTCGCTACAGCAAAAAACGCCTTCGCGAACTCTTACAGACCGTCAAAGGCGCCGGTACTTTAACCTCTGGCGACTTCTACGAATCGCCCACTTGAATCTCGAAGAAATACCTATCGGCCTCCGTTTCAGCAAGCTGAAGCGGAGGCCGAAGGCACGGTTACGGCAACAAACAGCGATTGCCTTGAATCACCCGCTATGTAAATGCATCAGCACTAGGAGCCAGAACCGCCGTAGACCACGGCAACACTGGCCGAATCGTTCGCGGAATTCACATCAGCTGGCGAGGTGGGCGGAATCAATGAAACGCTCATTATTCCCGTTACCCCCGAAAGAGTCGTCGTACCCGAAAATACGAGATTCGTTGACGACTGGGCCGCGAGAGTGCCTATGGAGCAAGTAAAGCTCGCAACAAGATTCACAGGGTCCGTCCCCGAAGGAGGATTCATCACGCATCCAGATGGCCACGTCAAAGTCACGCCCGAGCCATCGCTGGTGGACGTAAAACTCACTTTTACGTTGATACCTGACATGGCGCTTGAGCTCACGTTGCTGACTTGCACCGTCAAATTCGCATTGGCATTGACGGCAATGTCAGGCGGACCCACGACAATGTTGGTGGCGTCATTCGCCACATTGTTCGACGCAACAACGTCGCCGCCACCATTCACTGTAGCGACATTCGTAACGGTCGTCGGCGGGCCAGCGGGGACACTGACGACTACTGTGATGGCTGGATAGCTCAAACCAACGGCCAACGCATCGCTTCGCGTGCAAGTCAACGTACCCAGCGTGCACGACCAACCCGTGCCGCTGATGGCTGTGGGCGTCAACCCGGCCGGCAACGTGTCAACCACCGACACCGCGCCTGCGGTGGCATAGCTTCCGCCGTTGTGAACTGCAATCGTATACGTCGCATTGGACTGGCCACGAACAAAATTGCCGACATGCGTTTTTGTGATCGTCAGATCCGGGCCGCAGGTCGCGCTGGTGCACGCCACCGTGGCCGTCACATCGCTTGCCGTATTGTTGGTGACTACGGCATCGCCGCCACCCGATACCGTCGCCACGTTCGTCACGCTGGATAGTGCGGTCTGCGACACAGTGACTGCCAGTGAAATCGCCGGGTAATTTGCGCTGGCCGCCAGCGCATCGCTTCTGGTACAGGTCAGCGTACCGAGCGCGCACGACCAGCCTGTGCCGCTGATGGATGTGGGGGTTAACCCGGCCGGCAGCGTGTCAACCACCGACACCGCACCTGAGGTGGCGTAGGCTCCGCCGTTGTGAACAGAGATCGTATACGTTGCGCCAGTCTGGCCACGAACAAAATTGCCGGCGTGCGTTTTTGTGATCGTCAGATCCGGGCCGCAGGTCGCGCTGGTGCACGCCACAGTGGCCGTCACATCGCTTGCCGTATTGTTGGTGACTACTGCATCGCCGCCACCCGATACCGTCGCTACGTTCGTCACGCTGGACGCCGCGGTCTGGGCGACCGTGACCGTCACCGTGATCGCCGGGTAATTTGAGCCAACAGGCAGTGCGTCACTGCGCGTGCAGGTCAAGGTCCCTAGCGTGCATGACCAGCCTGTGCCGCTTATAGCTGTGCGCGTCAATCCCGCGGGCAGCGTGTCAACCACGGACACTGCGCCTGCGGTGGCATAGGCTCCACCGTTGTGAACAGAGATCGTATACGTGGCGCCAGTCTGGCCACGAACGAAATTGCCGGCGTGCGTTTTTGTGATCGTCAGATCCGGGCCGCAGGTCGCGCTGGTGCACGCCACCGTGGTCGTGACATCACTGGCCGAATTGTTGGCCGCGAGTGAATCTCCGCCACCACTGACCGTGACCGCATTGGTGAGACTTGACGGCGCGCTCGTGGACACGGTTACCGTGACGGTAATGGATGGGTAATACGAGCCCGCCGCAAGCGCGGTGTTTCGCGTGCAAGTCAAGTTGACAATAGTGCAGGTCCATCCAGTCCCGCTGATGGCCGTCGCGGTAAGTCCTGCCGGCAGCAGGTCGACTACGGAAACGACACCACTCGTCGCGATTCCGCCGATGTTACCGACGGTAATCGTGTAGACAGCACCCGTCTGACCACGCACAAAGTTGCCCGAATGCGTCTTGCTTACCATCAGGTCCGCGCAGGTTGAACCTCCCGCACAAACCGGCTGCGGATCGCGCGCGCTCAAGACCCAGCCGAGCGACACGGGCGTCTGGTTGTAGACGCCACCGGCGACATAACCGTCTGTCGAAGCGCAGCTGGTGCCGCCCGTTCCTGTGCCGAGGAAGAGTGCGTAGTCGTGGAGTGTTGCATCGTAAGCCCGGCACAGTTTGACCGTCCCGGCCGGCTGCGCAATCGTCGATGGATAAATGTAGCCCTCGATTCCATCGAGGCGATAACCCAAGCCTAGCCATTGCGAGGTGTCGCTCGTGCTCGTCGAATAAACGTGCCGCAACTTTCCCGGATGGGTACTGCAGTAGCTGTCGGAGCTACCAAAACAGGCGAGACTGAATCGATTGAGTGCGACAAGTTCTGTTCCACCCAGTGGATTGACGTGCGACACAAAGACCGAGGCCGTCGCCTCCGGCACGCAACGGGCAACGGCGCAAGGCGGCTTCGGAAACTGCGTGTACAGGCTGAGCGGCACACCGATAGAGTCATAAGTCGCCGGATATGGCGTCGCGTATTGCGGGTCGCCTGGCTGCGGCAGTAGCTGACCCGACGTCAACGCCGCCATAGCCATCTGTGGAACGGTTGTATAGAAATGATCCTGCGCGTCCGCGCTGTAGAAACTGAAGAGTGGGGTCAGGCGATTGTTCGCTCCGGCAACACCGATCGTTGCTGCGACGGCGCTGCCGGCATTCGGGATGCCATTGCCACACCTGATGTCCGTTCCCATGCAGGGCGTCGCGTTTGTCGTCAGGATCGTTTCGATCGCCTGCTTGCTCAGCAATGGATCGACGGAACGCAGCAGGCCCACGAGAGCGGTCACGTGCGGCGCGGACATGGACGTGCCGGTGCAGTCGCCGTAGCCGACCGAGTTTGCCAATTCAGGAGGATAGTTATCTCCACAATGGACATTTGGATTGTATGTCGGATATGTGATTGTCGAGATGACGTCCATTGCGGGTGCCACTATGTGCTGCTGCGGTCCGTAATTTGATCCGCACTCGGCACCCTCGGGCGAGCACGCGTTGCCATTCCCGTAGCCATCACGCCAGAACAAATTGCCATATTCGATGCCTCCAACGGCAATGACCCCGTTCTCCCGGGCCGGCCATTGGACACGATTTTTATACTGGTTTCCGGAAGACGCCACCATGACCAGATCTCTCTGTGAGGCGTAGGCAATCGCGGTACAAAACGCGGACGGTGCATCGGTGGCGCAAGAGTCGTACTGGGGTGGCGGCGGCTGCTGTGATTGGTCCCCGTCACCAAAGCTCATGTTAACTGCCTGCAAACCGTGATCCGCCGCATACGTGATCGCGTCCGACCCTTCCGCCGTGCTCAGGAACGCGGGCGCCTTGAGCATCACCAGCGAACAGGTCCAGCATCCGCCAACCACGCCGGAGTTCGCATCTCCATTGCTGTAAGGAGGGTACGTCGGCGTAGCCGCGATGATGCCCGACACGTGCGTTCCGTGGCCGGATGGATCGAAGTAAGTATCAAAGTAGTAATGCGGAACGAAATTCTTGGAAAACTGGTGCCGAAAATTCTGCTTCAGGTCTGGATGTGTCGTGCCGGAGCAGTCCCCGGTAGCACAGGCTATACCTGTGTCAATGACGCCGATGTAGGCGTGCCCACGCTCGGTGGTCCATGCCTGCTCCATGTTCATGGCCTGCATGCCCCACTGATAGTTTCCCTCGAACGGCAGAGAAGGATTGAACGCGTAGTAGTGATCGTTCGGCGTAGTGGAATAGGAAAACTGGTTGTTGGCTTCGACCGACAACACGCGTGGGTCATTCGTGAGCGTCACCTTCGCGGCTGCCGAAGATGGTGCATCCGCAAAAGACAACACGACATACTGCTGCAGCAGGGCGCGCGGGCTCATGGGATCAGCCGCCAATGCTGTTTCGAAATCAGGCGAGGGGGTCTCGCTGATAAGGGAGCGACCGGCAACCGGGCTGCCAAGATCCGTGTAGAGCGTCGATGAGGAGCGACTCGCCTGATTGGCGCTCGCGATGATGTCATCGACCGTGGGGCTCGCTAGATTCTGGGGGTCGAAAATGACGATCAGTTCGTCGGCAGCCCACGATGATCGCGAGGCCAAAAACAAGCAGAGTGCCAGCGCAAGCGAGAAAATGGTTCGCAAATTGCGAACAAATGAGAAACATGAAACGCTGCTCATGTTGCCTTATCCTTTTGAGAGTTGATGTTCCATTCGGCTGTCAATCGATGCTCATCGATTGGCCCAGCCCAATCCGGGTGTATCCGTGGCCCTGGTTTCCTGCTATTGCCGAAATTCGAAGTGTCGAAAAAGCGGGAAACTCGGTTCTTCGGCATTGTGACGGGTTGGTGCTACAAAGACACGTCACACTAATCGGCAGTAGGGCAGAAGAAAAGCTCGACATCCGACAGTCTGCGCGTGCGCGGCAACGGCGGCAAGCTGGCAAGAAACAACTTGCCATAGCCGCGCGTGGTCAGGCGCGGATCGCACAGCATCAGCACGCCGCGGTCGTGCACGTCGCGGATCAATCGTCCCGCGCCTTGCTTGAGCGCGATCACTGCCGCCGGCACCTGCCAGTCGGCAAACGGATTGCCGCCGGCGTCGCGCAGCGCGTCGAGGCGCGCGACTAGCACGGGATCGTCCGGCGCAGCAAACGGCAGCTTGTCGATGACGACGACGCTGAGTGCTTCTCCCGCGACATCGACGCCTTCCCAGAAACTCGCCGCGCCGAGCAGCACGCCGTTGCCCGACTCGCGGAATGCTTCGAGCAGGCGATTGCGTGGAGCGGTGCCCTGCACGAACAGCGGAAAATCGACACGCGATGGCAGCAACTCGGCCGCGCGACGCAAGGCGCGGTGCGAGGTGAACAAGAGGAACGCGCGGCCGCGCGAGGCCTGCAGCACCGGTATTGCCGCATCGACGACGCGATCGACATAGTCGCTCGCCGAAGGATCGGGCAGATCACGCGGCAGATACGCAAGCGCCTGTGTCGCGAAATCGAACGGACTGTCGAGGCACAACTCGACCGGATCGTCGAGGCCCAGCTGGCGCGAGAAATGGGTGAAGCGTCCGGCGACCGACAGCGTGGCCGAAGTGAATATCCATGCCGCGTGACTCTGCGCGCGCAACTCGCGCAGCGGTGGCGCGAGATCCAGCGGCGTCGCGTGGAACGAAAATCCGTGCGCGGACAATTCATACCAGTGCACCGCATCGCGCGCGCTGCTATCGGTCAGGTGCGCGAGGCGCGCGGTCTGCTCGATCGCGCGCTCGCTGACGCTGGCAAGGCCGCGACTGCGCTCGGCCTGCTGTTCGAGTTTGGCGCTGAGCGCGGCAAGCGCCTCGTGCAGCTCGGCAAGTTCGCGCACGACCTCGCTGTCCGATTCGATCTGCACGAAAGCACCCTTCGCCGGATGACGGTCGAGCGCGAGGCGCAATCGCTTGACCGCTGCGCTCAGGGGTTCGAGCACGGGCTGCAGTGCGGCGAGCGCACCACTGACATTCGCACATTCGGCGAGCGCATCGCCGGCGAGTTCGTGCAACTGGCGCGCCGACAACGTGACCGAGAAGAACTGTCCGGCAAGGTCCGGAATCTGATGCGCCTCGTCGAGGATGAACGCATGCGCGCCGGGCAGGATTTCGCCGAAGCCTTCCTGCTTTATCGCAAGATCCGCGAACAGCAGATGATGATTGACCACGACGATGTCCGCTTCCTGCGCCGCGCGCCGCGCCTTCACCACGAAGCAATCGTTGAACATCGGGCAATCGGAACCGAGGCAGTTTTCGGTCGTCGACGTCACCCGCGGCCACAGCGGCGAATCCTCGGCAATCTCGGCGAGCTC
>JBDSNK010000102.1:0-8783 GCA_039915385.1 Dokdonella sp. | reverse complement strand
CACTCAGCGCAATGCTCGCTGTTGCGCTGGTCGTCGGCGTGGGCTTCGGTTTTGCGCTTGAACGGGCAGGGCTCGGCAGTGCGCGCAAGCTTGTCGGGCAGTTCTATGGCCGCGACCTCACTGTGCTGAAAGTGTTGTTCAGCGCGTTAATCGTCGCGATGCTCGGCGTGTTCTGGCTGAGCCGGCTTGGCCTGCTCGACCTTCACGCCCTGTATGTGCCGGAGACTTTCATTTGGCCGCAATTCGCAGGCGCAGCGCTGTTTGGCGCCGGATTGATCGGCGCGGGACTGTGTCCCGGCACCGCGTGCGTCGCGGCGGCAACGGGCCGCATCGACGGAGTGTTCGTGCTACTCGGCATCTTTGCAGGAATGCTGGTTTCCGGGTTGATGTTGCGTCACGTTGCGCGCTTCTACACAACGTCGGCTCGCGGCGCATGGACCTTGCCTGAGTTGTTTGACGTGCCTTACGGCGTGGTCGTGGCCGCCGTCGTGGTGCTCGCACTGACTTCATTCATCGTGGTCGAGCGGATCGAGCGAGGTGCGCGATGATCGCTGCAGCACGGATCACCCTGGCATGTGCAGCGTTGGTGGCCGGCGCACTCGCGGCGATCATTGGCAATGCTCAGCCACCGTTGGCCAATGATGAAATCACAGCCGTCGATCTGGCTGTGTTGTTGCGCGGGCACAAGGAACGATTGCTTGTGCTCGATACGCGTCCCGCCGACGCGTTCGATGCTGAGCACTTGCCTGGCGCCAGGCGGCAGGTCATGTCGAGTGCCGAGAATGTCGGCGACACGGTGGTCCTGTATGCCGATCGCGATGTCGATAGCCAAGTCGCAGAAGCAATGCGTGTGCAGACCGGCACGCGCACGCTTCGCTTGCGCGGCGGGATGCGCGCCTGGAACGACGAAGTGCTGTTTCCAGTCGTGCGCGACGATGCGTCGGCGCAGCAACGGCAACAATTCGAAGACAGAGCCGCCTTGAGCCGCTACTTCGGCGGCACTCCCCGACGGCTTGAACCTGGCGCGTCCGCCGGCAAAAGCCGGAGCCGACGCGGATGCTGATTTCTTCCGCCAGCCGCTGCGCACCGGCGACGCCTGACGGCACCTCGGCTAGCGCGCCATTCGATTTCGCAGCGCTGCGCCGCCGCGAGTTCGCACGCCTTGACGAGCAAGAACACTGCTATCTCGACTATACCGGTAGCGCGTTGTACGGGGCCTCGCAACTGCATGCGCATACGCGGCTGCTGGCAACAGGCCTGTTCGGCAATCCGCATTCCGAATCGACCACTGCACGCGCGAGCAGCGCGTTGATTGAACAGGCGCGCGGCGATGTATTGCGGTTTCTCGACGTCGACGACACGACGCACGTCGTCTGCTTTACAGCGAACTCGAGCGCGGCAATCAAGCTTGTCGCAGAAAGCTATCCGTTCGACGCGCACACCCAGTTGCTCCTGTCCGCCGACAACCACAATTCAATAAATGGCATTCGGCAATACGCACGTCGAGCTGGAGCGAAAGTACGCATACTGCCGTTGAACGCCGCATTGGAACTGGACGCGCCGACCGAGGCCATCCACGCGGCAGCGATCGATGGACCAGGACTACTGGCGTTTCCGGCACAGTCGAATTTTTCCGGCGTTCTGCACCCGCTCGAACTGGTGCAACGCGCTCGCGAACTCGGCTTTGACGTGCTCCTCGATGCCGCGGCGTTTGTTCCCAGCCATCGGCTGAGTCTGCGCGATTGTCCGGCGGACTTCGCCGTGCTGTCGTTCTACAAGCTGTTCGGCTATCCGACCGGCCTCGGCGCACTGGTGATGCGGCGAGACACGATGTCCAAACTGCGACGCCCATGGTTTGCCGGAGGCACCGTGCGCTACGCGTCCGTGCAAGCCGACATGCACCGGTTGCACGACGGCGTCGAGGCATTCGAAGACGGCACACCCGACTTCCTCGGCATCGCAGCGCTGCCGGCGGGATTTGCCCTGTTGGACGAGGTCGGCATGCCGCGACTCGCCGCTCGTGTTGCAGCGTTGTCGGCGGACCTGCTGGAGCGGCTACGGCCTCTGCGGCACGCGAATGAGGCGCCGCTGATCCGCATCTACGGTCCCGATGAAACAGCTTTACGCGGCAGCGCGCTGGCCTTCAACGTACTCGACACGCAAGGCGAGCCATTACCCTACGCGCAAATTGAAGCGGCCGCGCGCGACGCTGGCATCTCCGTGCGTGGTGGCTGCTTCTGCAATCCTGGCGCATCCGAAGCGGCGTTTGGCGCGGAACCGGCTCGACTCGCGAGATGCCTCGACACGCTTGGCGACGCATTCACGCCGCCTCGCCTCTCCGCATGCACCGGCAAAGCGGCCGGCGCGGTCCGCGCCTCGGTCGGGCTTGCCAACGACACCACCGACATCACGCGACTGGTTGAGCTGCTCGCGACATTCGGTGCGGCCGACGGCCGCGGTCATCGCGCCACCGCAATGTCGCCCGATACGCAATAAGCGGGCGGAGGAAGGCGGAGAAACCTTTCGTTTGAATTTCTGGTTTTCAGCTCACGTCAACCCGATGACGCCCCGGTAGGGAAGGAAGGCCGGCCAGCTTGCTTGCTACGGTCTGACGGATCCTGAAAACATTCAGGGGACGGAGGTGTTCAAACGCAGTCGTCCTCAAGCAATGCGCCTCACGACCTGCCGCTCGGGCGGCGACTCGCAGGTCCGTTCAACGCGCGCTCGGCGATTTCCCGTTCAACGACCTCCTCACCCCGTCGATTCGGCGACCCGAACGAGTCACGAGCCCGAATGAAATTGCACCTGAACCCGATTTCCTTGTTCGCTCGAATGACCGCGCGTCGTTTAGCGTCATGTCGCCTTGAAGGAATCGCCAGATGCGCACGTTTCTCAAGATGGTGCTGTTGACGCCGCTGCTCTTGTTCGGCGCATTTTACGTGCTGCGCCTCTGGATGAGCCTTACGGACCCCACGCCCGAGGAGATCCGTCGCCAGACGCAAGCGCGTACGCTTGCCGACGCCGTGTGCCGCGCCGATGTCTACAGCGGCCCCGATTCCGCCATGGTCGCGCGGATGATCGACCAGGGTGGCGATGTGAACCAGATCGTGCGCGGGCTCAACAAGCCTACGCAGCCGCTGGTGCTGCGTGCGGCATGGTGCAACGCCAAGCCTATCGTCGAGTTGCTGATCGCGCGCGGCGCGCGCGTCGAAAACGTCGATCTCGGCGATCTGGCGATTCGGAACGGGGAGATGACGCAGCTGCTGATCGAGCACGGTGCGCGTCTGGATACCCCGTGGCATCCCGAAGACCCCAAGCTCGGCACGCGGCTGATCCAGGCGGCCGTGCTCGGGCGGCAGTTGTGGCTCGTTGAGCGCTTACTGGCCGACGGTGACGACGTGCAGATAGTCAACGGCTACGGCCGCAGCCTGCTGGCCCTCGCATTGCCCTGGAGCGGGCGGGACGACGGGCGGGACCACTGCCAGGACCATTGCATCGCAATGGTGCGGCGCCTGCTCGCCGCCTCGGCGCATGTCAACCCGCTGAACGCCGACGAAGTGCCGCCGCTGGTGATAGCCGCGTACGATGGCGATCCGACCGTCGTGCAGATGCTGCTCGATGCCTGCGCGAAGTCCGACGCGTCGATGCCCTCGGCGCTACTTTATCCACGGCATCCGCTTCCCGCCGCGATCTCCCGCATCCTGCACGGTCGTGCCACGGCTCTGTCGGTGGCTGCCTACGAGTGCAATGGCGATGCGGTGCGCGCGTTGTTGAAAGCCGGCGCGCCGGTGCCGAAGTTTGGCGTGGAGAACAGGGAGTTGTTGCAGTGGGATATCTGCTCTGCGGCGTGGCCGCGCGGCGATATCGCGTGGCCCAAGCCGGTGGAACTCAGCGCCATGCTCGTGGCGGCGACCAGTGGCGCAAATCCGGCCAACGGAACCGGCACGGAGCATCCTGCGGCGGTCAGCTCTGGCGCAGGCGCCACGCCATTGGCCTGCACAAAGCGCGCGCAGTCGCCGCAGTGGTTCCAAGTGGCGTCGGCGCGGCACAGGTAATGTCGGCCTCGCGCGAGTAGACGGTGATGCCGCTGGCGGCAATGTTTTCGAATAGATTGCGGCAGGGCGAAAACCGACCGCGGCCGCAGCAGAGACATGCTGTATTGATCGCGCGGAAGGCCCGCTAGAGTGCGAAAATTGGCTCTGCGAAAATGGGAACAGCGACTGAGGTATCCCCACGCTTTTCACACCGAACAAACGCGACCGAGGTAGTGGAATCCACGTATGCGTTGCCTTCACTACCGCCATCCCGTTGTTGCAATCTTCCATGGGGCACGGCAGGCGCAATCGGCGAGAGATAGGTCTATTGTGTGTTTGAATCCTGATCGACCCATAGACTCGTGGTTCCATCCTGTTTGTTTCGCCGGGCGTGAAGAACATTCCATTCGCTGCGACCGCGATGGCTGCGAACAACTACATGAGCAAATTTTCGGTGGTTAGTGACGTCGTTTTCGAACATCCAATCGATAGAGATACTGCCCGCGGGCTCCAGCACGGGCGCATAGGGGAAGCGGCAATTCGCAATCGGCGCCGCTTCCGTTTCCATCCATGGAACCTGTGAGTGGGGAGACGAGACATGCATCGATCGACAGGCGCCGCGTTTATCGTGATTGCGGCACTCGGCCTTGCAGCACCTGCGTTCGCGCACGATTTCTGCGTGGACACGTCGGCTGCTATCCAGGGTGCGCTGACCGCCTCGCAAGCGAACGGCGAGGACGACGTGATATGGATAAAGAGCGGCAATTACCCGCTGGACACGGATCTGTCGACGGGCCTGTCTTTCGGCTCGACTGAAGCTCATCACCTCGAAATCTACGGAGGCTTCGACGACATTTCCACATGCCCACCACCGGCGCTCATGACCTTTCTCAATTTTGCCGGCGCGGGGACGACACTCGATGGGGAGAATGCCGTGCGTCCCCTGCAGATCTCCAACGCCAATGGCGACGTCACGATCGAAGGATTGCGCTTCGCATCGGGTTCCGTCAATGGCAACGGTGGCGCCGTCAACGTCGGCGCCGCCAGTGTTGACATTTCGTTCAACCGCTTCTACGGCAACCACGCGAGCGGCGCGAACGGCGAAGGCGGTGCCGTATTTGCGGTCGCAATTGCCGGGACAATCCGCTTCTATGAAAACCTGTTGTTCGCCAACCATGGCACGAAAGCGGGCGCAGCGAAGCTGATCCAGTCTGCGGCCGGTGCGGCGAAGGCGCAATACAACACGATCGTCGACAACATCACGGACACGCTTGCCGAACCAGGCGGTCTTCGCATCAACTGCATCACGGGCGCGAGTTTCATCATCGACAACAATATCGTCTGGGGAAATCACGCCAGCGGCGGTTCCGACCTGGGCGTGTTCTGCGCGCATGCGCGCAACACCAACGACCTCTACTTTCCACTTACGCCGGGTAGCACCGACATTGGTTTCACGAGCGATCTTTCAGTCGGTCCGCAGTTCGCATCGTGCGGCTTTCTCTGCTTCGATTTCGAGCTGAAGTTCTCCTCGCCGCTGGTTGACGCCGGCACCGATCCGCCGTCTGCGCATGGCTTCGATCTGGCCGGAAAATTCCGCTACCAGGGTTTGCATGGCGACATCGGCGCGTTCGAGAATGAAGTGATTTTCGCGGATGGTTTCGAAGCGCCGTGAGCACCACAAACGGCAGGAAGCGAGTCAAGCCAGCAGAACTGGTCAGTACACGTTATTCCGCTGGGTGCTGCATACATCGAAATGGGTGAAGGATCGTGCGTCGGATTCGGGCAATTGCGTTCGCTGCCCTGTCGGCCGAGAACGGAAAGAGGTCTGTCGAGTACGAAGGCTTGGCATTCGACTGCAAAGCACGAACAGCCATGTTCCCAGTTCGGAGGTCCAGCTTCGAGCATCGAAGGGCCGATGGATTTGCAGCGCCTTAGGGATTTGCGAGGATCCGTTTCGCGGTGAAGCGCGGCTCGCCGGAGTGTCCGCGGCAAGCGGTTTGGTAGAGGGGCATGACGGGCATGACGGGCAAAAAAAAGGTCGCAGTATTGCGGCTCCATTGTCCGCATCCGAACGGAAAGCGGTAAAGGAACGGAGGAATTGCTATTTCGAAACGCATGGTCCCGCCGTTCCCTTTGAAGCATGGCGCTGTACCGTCAACGCAGGACGAATGGCGTGATCTCACCCACCAACCGCATCAGCCAATACTGTTTACGCGAACATCGGCCCTTGCTTGACGAGTACGGCCTCATTGCAGACATGAGTGTGACGGGTAACTGCCTCGCCAACGCGGCGAGGGCAAGCTGGAACCATATCGCCAAGGTTGAAGAAATCCCACGTGAATGATGCGCTGCGCGCGGCCAGGCACAGGCGCCTGCATTCGACTGCATCGAGGTCTACTACAATCGAAGCCATCTCCACTCGGGATTGGAATATCTCGGTGCGAGAGAATTCGAACTATCCAACGTTGCTTGGACAGGTGTCCGAAAATCGGGGCCGGATCAAACAGGTGGGCCGAGAATGGCCCGCGTTTCACGGGTTTGGCGCGTAGTTTGCCGCCACGTTTCAAACAGAGTCCAGACTGGAGTGATCGGATGACATACAAGCACTTGGCCCACGCAGGCATTTCGACCGTCGCGCTGCTGTTCAGCACGACCCTCTTCGCATCCGGATTTTGTGACGAGGAGTCGGCCAACGCCCTTCTCGGCGGCCACTGTTCGCAAACGCGAGCGACCGAGGAGGATTCTGAGGCTAACGTGTCGGCGGACTACTCGGACCTTGACCTCAACAGCATGCTGGGCAATAGCAGTCCGATCATCGAGTTCGAGCTCAACGCGACCAATATGTTCCCAACTGCGCCACTGACCGAGGCCGAAAGGCTGTCTGACATGGCGGTATTCGAACTGCAGTTGACGACCGGGAGAACTACGGGGACGCCTTACAACGGTCGCCAGGCTCTGATACTCACGGTATCCCGTCTGGATCCGGACCAATGGATATTGACATTCGACTGGTTGGCGGTCGCATCGGACTGGTCGATCGTCACGCACGCCGCCCCCCTGCCGGCTGACACCTGGCAGGTGGAAGTGCCTGTGGCGCTTCAACCGAAAGTCTTCAGGGTTACATTGGTACCCTCCCTCGATTGGCACTCCGTGAAAGCATCGGTTTCGGTGCGGGATCGAGATTTAGGTACAGAGATCTGGTCTGAGCCGAATGACAAGGAGTTCTCGCTAGGTCAACAGGCGAAAATCGCCAAGCCCTGGCGGATACGCTCAGGTGTCCTGGCGGCTAGGGTGCCCCTAGGGAAACTGGTTTCAAAACTGAACTATTTGAAGCCAGATATTGAACCGCCCTATCGGTAGTGCGAGCGGTTCCGGATCATCATTGCCAGCGTTGCAGGCATTCAAATATTCGCTTTGATTGCGGATCGTCGGGCGCTTCCTTGCGAAGCCGCGCAGCGGCTTGCTTGAGGCTGGCCAGCTCGCTTGTATCGTGTCGTCCGGATGGGCGCGTGCTGCAGGCGAGCTCACCCTGGGACAACGCCACATCGATTCCTTGTGGCGCGTCAATTTCCTTGAACGTGTGCAGAGCGAGTGCAAGTTCGGCGCGCGCTTCCTTGAAGCGGCCACGGTCACGCAAGGCCGAACCGTAGCCGAGCCGATAGTTGGCAAGATTGGAATGCGAGGGAGGCAAAGTCTGGCTGCCAATTTCCACGGCTCGCTGCAGATGGGGTACAGCGGCAAAGGAATCGTCGAGTCGCAGTAGCAGCAGGCCGAGGTTGTATTCGGCGCTGGCGACACGCGGATTGTCGCTGCCGTAGACCTTGCGCTTGATGGCCAGCGAGTGCTGGAACAACTGGCGCGCGCCCGCCAGGTCGCCCCTTGCTTGCGAGATGGTGGCCAGCGTATTGGCTGCCGTGGCCACCTGCGAACTTTCCACGCCATAGGTCCGCTTGAATCCTTCGTAGCCTTGTTGCGCCAGGGTGTTGGCTTCGTCGAGGTCGCCGCGATTGCGGGCAATGACGGCAAGCTCAAGTGTCAGGCTGGCGCGGATGGCGTGCGCATCGTCACTGAACTTCGCGTCGCTCGCGGCCAGATTCGTGCGAATGACATGTTCTGCCTCCGGCAGATTCCCCAATGCGCGCAACGAACGAGCGAGGTTGAACGCGATGCGCAACGCGCGACTCTTGTCATCCTGATCGGTATCGGCCAGTGCCAATACCAGCGCCTCACGCCAAACGGTGACGGCCTCCTTTAGCTCACCTGCGCCTTCCATGGCCTGGGCGCGGATCGCCAGCGCAGCCACCTTTGTCCGCGTGTCCGCCGCGGCGTCCAGCGTGATCGCCTGATCGATTCTTGCGAGCGCTTGCTTTGCCTTTCCGCGCAGCATGGCCAGGCGTGCGGTTTGACGAAGACTGGCCGCCAGCGCGCCCGTATCCGTTGGTTGCACGTCGTGCCGCAATCGCGAGGCCTGATCGGCGGAGAGTTCGGCAAGGTCGAGATCATCCAGTTCGATGTAGATATCGGCGATCGCAGCGAGCATGGCTGCCCGCATCAGCGGTTGTTGTCCGAGGTCGGTTTCGAGTTGATGCGCACCCTTCTGAAGAAGTTCCCTTGCGCTGATGTCCTTCCCTTGAGCTTTTGCCGGATCCGCTGACTGGAACAGGTTGATCAGGAAATCCGTGACCTGTTGCGCGCGATTCCGCTCGAACTGAGCCTGCTGTTCCTGTCGATGTGCCGTGTCGCGCTCTA